>JAPLFQ010000030.1 GCA_026390595.1 Ignavibacteriales bacterium | reverse complement strand
CAGGCTTGAGCTGCCGGAACACCTTCGTCAACCTGAGAATAGAGAGCAGAGCGGATGCCTTGTATGCCAGTATGCCCAGGGGATGGAAGTACTTGCGGTCGAGGATTGTGAAGGGAACAATCTTGCACGGAATTCCTAATTCAGTCAATGAATCGACGAGCGGGCCTGGTTCAGGGACCAGAACGATGGGCTCAATCTCTTTCGAAAAAGATCTGATCAGATCGAGAAGGGACTTCTCCGCACCGTATTCACCCGCCGAGGCCGAAAGGAGTAGCACGCGTTGTCGAATCATCAGTTGTCCTGCTTTGTCTGCTTTTTTTCTTGAGCCAATATAATGTATGTCTATGGATAATGCCAACCCTCTCCAAATTTCGCTTTTTTCGCAACGTTTTCGTTCGTATATTTGACCCGAAATTGATATCAGGAACCGCGAAGGGAGCACGAGAAGCTTGAGTTCAGAAGCAGATGGAATGACAGCCAGCGGCACATTTCGCAGATCTTTCGACATCGTGAGAGAATTCGCGGTGGCGGACTTTCGTCTCCGATATCACGACTCCCTTCTCGGATATCTCTGGTTCCTCCTGAGTCCCGCCCTGATGTTTGGTGTCTACTATTTTGTTTTCACCAGCGTCATCTATCTTAGAATCCCGGACTTCGCTCTCTATCTGATTCTTGGTATCGTCTGCTATAATTTCTTCCAGGACTGCACCTACAGCGCCATGTACAGTCTCGCTGCGAAGGCGCACATCATCAAGAAGGTGTACTTTCCGCGCTATCTGATCATTATCGCTTCATCAGCAACAGCCGTTTTCTCTCTGATGGTCAATCTGGTGGTTGTTCTGATAGCCGTATTTGTTTCAAAAGGGATTCCAGATCTGCTTTGGCTGGTTCCGATTCCAATCCTCTGTCTCATGCTCTTCTCGACTGGCGCCGGCTTCATCCTTGCAGCCCTCTATGCCCGGTTTCGGGACCTGGGTCAAATATGGGGTGTGCTGGTCGTAGCGATTTTTTGGCTCACACCGGTAGTCTATGATGTCAGTTCGCTGCCGGAGGGGACTCAGATCACGGTGTTCCTGAATCCGCTCTCCCGTATTTTCATGATGATGCGACACTATCTTCTCTATGGGTTTTTCGATATGCAGTTTCTTGTCATTACGGTTGCGGCGTCGTTCTTCACATTCATTCTAGGATTGATCATTTTCCTGCGAATCCAGGACCAATTAGCGGAACAACTGTAGAGCGATGAACGTCATAAATCTCCATAATGTATCCAAGATCTTCTCCATCCCCCACGAGCGGAAACGTACGTTGTTTCACTGGCTGTCATCTCTCGGGAAGGGCCGATACGACTTCGAGCCTCTGTTTGCGCTCAAGGATATCAATCTCCAGATCGAACGCGGAGAATTTGTCGGAATCATCGGCCGCAACGGCTGTGGAAAATCGACGCTTCTGAAGATCATTTCCCGGATCTATCCTCCCTCGACCGGGACAGCGAAGGTGCAGGGAAGTATCTTCCCGCTCCTGGAGCTTGGAGTTGGATTCCAGCCCGAGTTCTCCTGCAAGGAAAACGTTTACCTGTATGGCTCAACCCTCGGGTTTACTCGAAAACAGCTGAGAGCGCGGCTCGAAAGCATAATAGCATTCGCGGAACTGGAGAGATTCATTGATGCCAAACTCTCCACGTTGTCGACAGGAATGATCGTCCGACTTGCCTTCGCGATCGCTGTTCAATCGCAGGCTTCGATCTATCTCGTTGATGAAGGATTGGCGGTTGGCGACAACGTATTCAAAGAAAAATGCAGAAACGAGTTCAAGCGGTTGAAGGAGGAGGGAAGGACCCTGCTGTTTGTAAGCCATGATATGCTTGAGATACAGACATTCTGCGATCGAGTTGTCGTGATGACGGATGGACAAATCATCAACACTGGTGGTGCAGCCGAAATGATTCAATTCTATCTCGAGAACAAACACAAATCTCCATCATGAGAGATCGCAGAACTATGAAGAGAATTACAGCGCCATCAATGCCTCCAGGTTATGAGCTTGATGATGATGGCAGCCCAATGCAACACTATCACGAAGAGCAACGAATTGCATCAAGTTTCGGTCGCATCCGGACGACTATCTGCAGAACATCCTGATCCAGTTTCTTTTTGTGCGCTCCTATGATAAGCTCGAATCCACAACGAAGGATATGCGCGTGGGAAGGGCCGTCGAGGTAGGGGAAGCGCAGCGTCGTTCAGCCGCGAGGTTACAGAGGTTTTCTCCCCCGTGGTCGAGCGTGTTTCGCCGAATCTTGTGCCTGAGCCTGCAACATTCATGAAGACAACCTGCCAATCTCGGGCTGGGCAGGATGCTCGACAGCTTGTTTCGTGATCAAGATCTGATGACGTCGGGGTCGCTTCGGAGGTGTGTGAGCATATCGAAAACCCTGCCGTGGCGCTAGGAGGGTCGGCCCGAGTATCACGCCAGCGCGCTACTATATCTGTTTCGTTCAAACCTTGGGGGCGAATCGACAATATCTTGCCGGGTTCTCGTTGAGGGATATGGGGAAACACCCCCATCCACTTCAATCATCGGGACAAGAGGAGATTTAAGAAGATTCTTTCGCGTGAGTTTCAGAATATGAAGGTCTGTAGGCATTTGTAGTCTTTCCCTGTATGTTTAGGCCTGCGAAGTGGGCGAACGCGTTACAACCAAATTATTCTATCGCGGCAACGGTCTGCGTGACATTCTGTATTGCTTGTGAGAACGTCCGTCGGGACTGAGATTGCATGATCTTTGTGAGGCGACAACAATGGATCCGTACAAACGCGATTTGATGGATAGGAAACTGGTAGAAGGTGAAGTGCATCCTCCAATGGAATTCGGCAGCCGCTGGTTCAAGCCCAAGGATTTCAAATGGCTGCCTTCGCAAAGTGAACTGCGGAAAGCAGGGCTCGATTCAATCATGGAAGGTTGGAAGCCCGCAGAACCGTTTATTCGTCCTGAAACAAAGGTCATTGCGCTGGGAAGCTGTTTTGCGAAGCACTTTGTGCTCTGGCTCGCTGACCATGGATTCAACAAATCAGTTCCCAAGTCGCCGTACAATGCAATCATTCGAAATGCTTTTTCGTTTGAAAGTGTTTCGGTGATCGCACAGCAGTTTCGTTGGGCCTTCGATGAGTTGGGTTCGGACAAGACGTTCTGGGTAGAGAAGAACAAGGAGATTTTCGAAGCGACAGAAGAGCGCCGCCGCCTGGTCAGAGAGACGTTTGAGAATATCGACGTTCTTGTCCTGACCCTTGGTTTGTCTGAGGTCTGGTATGATCAGGTCACGGGCGAGCCGCTCTGGCGGGCGATCCCTGAGAAGTACTATGATCCTGCCCGGCACGTGTTCAGAGTCGAATCGCTGAGCACCACGATAGGCTCGCTGGAAAAAATTGATTGGCTTAGGCGTCAGCATTTGCCTGATCTGAAGATCATATTTACGATTTCCCCGGTCCGGTTAGGTGCTACATTCAGGCCGGTGTCGGCTCTCACGGCAAACTCGGCGTCCAAAGCGGTCCTTCGTGCCGGACTCGACGAATTTCTCCGTTCGAGATGGGACGATGTGAATAAGACGCTGTTCTATTTTCCTTCGTATGAAATGGTCACCGATTACTTCAAAGAGCCTTTTCAGGAAGACAACCGCCATCTCTACGAGCACATACCACAGCAAATCCTCTCTGTCTTCGCGCGCTACTACACGGCCGGCGATCTCACCGATCCCTCGGAGCCCGTTGCCGTGGACGAATCCGGATTGCAGGAGCTTCATACGACCATTCGCCAGCTAGAAGTTGACAGAACCAAGCTGCAACAGATCTGCGATGAGCGGTTGCATGTGATCGAACAGCTCGACGCAGAGTACCATTCAATGACACGAGCGGCCGAAGAACGCCTCAGGCTGATCGAGATGCTTGATGCTGAAGTGAATAAACTCAAAGGAGGCGCTTAACGCCATGGGAGCAGTGCACTTTTCAGTGGATGTAGGCCTGATCGCGGCGCTCAAGAAAATCCTACCTCTTGACGTCTTCGTCGAAACCGGAACATTCGAGGGCGACACGATTGAACTGGTTCTGCCCCTGTTCTCGGCGGTCCATTCAGTTGAACTTTCCGAAGACTACTATCGCCAAGTTATGCTGCGGTTTGGGAAAAACCCTAAGCTTACGCTGCATCTCGGCCACTCAGCAGACATCCTGAAGAAGCTGAGTCCTGAGCTGGAGAGGGCATCGGCCTTGATCTGGCTAGATGCACATTGGTGCGTGGCTGACAAAACCGCGGGGGGAACTTCACAGTGTCCACTCCTCGATGAGTTGGATGCGATTGGAAGTCTTGGTCCCGACAGCGTTGTGCTGATCGACGATGCAAGGCTCTTCCTCTGCCCGCCTCCCTATCCCCACGAGGTCAGCCACTGGCCAAGGTTCCAAAAGGTCATCGAGAAGGTTTTCAGCCTGAGCAAAAGTCATGAGATTGCGATTGCGAACGATGTAATCATGTTCTTCCCATCGAAGGTCCGAAGCGAAGTAGAGGCTTATACCTATGCGCATTCGATCAACTGGCTGACTGTGCTTGACAAGTCGCGGGACTACGATGTTCTTCTAAAACAGTTGAAGGACAAGGAGAAGGAACTGGAGGCGTCTGTTGAGAAAGAGCGTGTCATCGATACACTTCAGCATACAGCGGAAGACCGTCTGAGAGAAGTCGAATCGCTCACGAGTGTCGCGGCAGAGCGCCTTCGAGTGGCTGAGGAAAGACTGCGGTTGATTAACAAAATGGACGAAGAACTCACCGCTATCAAGCAGCACATCATCTACCGTTCGCTCGTGAGGATCAAGCGAATCCTTGAATACATCGGCATCCCGAGAAGGCAGAATCAACAGTGAGCTCATCGCAGACACCATTGGTTACTATCGTCACCCCCTCCTTCAATCAGGGGATTTTCATAGAGAGGACGATTCAGAGTATTCTGTCGCAGGACTATCCATACATCGAGCACATCGTCGTTGACGGTGGCTCGACGGACGAGACTCTTGAGATCCTCAGACGCTACGAGGGAAGGTTACGCTGGATCTCAGAGAAGGACAACGGGCAATCTGACGCGATCAACAAGGGATTCAGAATGGCAAAAGGGGAAATCCTTAGCTGGCTTAACTCCGATGACATTTATCTTCCTGGAGCGGTGACAAAAGCTACAAGATTCATGGCCGAGCATCCTGAGGTGATGACGGTGTACGGGGAGGGGTATATAATTGACGAACTCGATAGAGTCAAGGAGAAATTCCCCTTTACGGAGCCCAAGTTCGATCTCACAAAGCTGATCTACAACGGCGACTATATCCTTCAGCAAACCTCGTTCTTCCGGAAAGCGCTGTTCGAAACGATCGAAATGCTCGAAGTACCCTATCACTACACGATGGATTGGGACCTGTTCATCCGAATCGGTAAGCGCTTCCCTATCGGATACTTGCCCGAAGACATCGCTTGCATACGGGAACATGGGACAGCTAAGACTACTGTGGGGGGGAAAGAAAGATTCCGGGAAATCGTCGGCATGCTTCGCAAGCACAGTATCATGAGATATCCCCCCGCGTATTTCAACTACATGTGGGACGCTTACGGGAAGGACATCTTTGACACTCCAGGAAGCGATGGTGGGGCCGGCTTTAAGGCTCGCATACTTAGCCTCGTGAAGCGTTTCGCACAGTACTTGTTTGATCGAACGGGATTGCAGCGTTACAATGGTTGGTATGCTGATGGTTGGATTGGGCGCAAAGGTTTGATTACCCTGCCCAACTATGAACCATCACAACCGAAGACCATGCTGTACATCCGCGGGAAAGCCGTTGCACCAAATGCCCCGATCAAGATCAAGGTGCGCGTCAATCGGAAGTACGATCATCGACTTCTCGTCAGTAGACCCGGAGTTTTTTCCACGGAGTTCACACTGCCCGAAGTCTTGCAGCGAGATGATGCATTTCATGTGGAACTCCTTAGCGACTCCAGCTACGTTCCTTCCGACTATGGCGTAAAAGAGGATTCTCGCAGGCTTGCGTTCATACTGGAGGAGCTTGCGATTCGATAGCGGAGAGAAAGCAGATCGGAAGTCGATGCTGATGATGAATCAAGTGAGGGTGGGATGAGGGGAGTTCGTCAGATGGATTGCGTTGCCGGATTCCGACGAAATGTACATCCGGCTTGTTCAAGCGATCACGACCGGGGGGGGGCGACGACATCCTGGTGCCAAACATCAATGACCAGGCAAACTGCTTCCTTGGAATCGACGGTGCGATTGCAGACATACTGTGCGTGTGCATCCGAAGTTTTTTTTTTGCATATTGCCACTTGAACAAGTTCATCCAGCCCCAAGTGCCTGAAATAGCTTTCTGATATCATGGGGTTGGTGCCACGGCGAACTAAACCAGAACTGGCCTCGGATCAGGAGATTCAGATGAACAAGAATTTCGCCATCACCGGAGTTGCCGGGTATGTGGCTCCGCGTCACCTGCGCGCAATTCGGGATACAGGGAACCACCTGGTGGCTGCGACCGACCCACGAGACTCCGTTGGCTTGCTCGATCACTACTCCTTCGACGTCAGATTCTTTCCAGAATTCGAGCGATTCGACCGGCATCTTGAAAAACTGCGACGCGGACCGGAAGATTACAGGGTTCATTATTTGAGTGTTTGTTCCCCCAACTACCTTCACGATGCGCACATTCGTTTGGCTCTGCGTACGGGCGCAGATGCCATCTGCGAGAAACCTCTGGTTATAAACCCGTGGAACCTGGATGTCTTGCAGGAACTGGAGAGGGAAACTGGCAAGCGCGTGTTCACGATCCTTCAACTTCGGCTCCATCCATTGCTCATTGAGCTGAAGCAACAATTGTCCAAGGACACCTCCGGACACCGACACAAAGTTGTGCTGACGTACGTTTCGGCGCGAGGTCCTTGGTATGATACGTCCTGGAAGGGAATTGAGGAACGTTCCGGAGGGCTGGCTACCAACATCGGGATCCATTTCTTCGATTTGCTCCTGTGGCTCTTTGGCGCGAGCCAGGGTTTTGAGGTTCATGTCAATGAAAGGAACCGCATGGCCGGTTCACTCGAACTGCGTAACGCGGATGTGTCGTGGTTCCTTTCCGTGACCTCGACAGATCTCCCGTTCGTCGCGGTGCCCGGGGCGAAGTCGACCTATCGGTCGATGCTGATCGATGGCAAGGAAATTGAATTCACCGAGGGATTCGGGGATTTGCACACTCGGGTTTATGAACAGACTTTGCGGGGTCAAGGGTTTGGCATTGATGAGGCGAGGGCCTCCATTGAGCTTGCGTACGCTATTCGCCATTCACCCGTGGAGGTCATGGGAAACAACACTCACCCGTATTTCCTGAAAGGAACACCAAAGGAGAGCGCCTGATGGCATACTTCAAACATGAAACTGCGGTCGTTGACGAGCCCTGTGTCATCGGCGAGGGGACGAAGATCTGGCACTTCTGCCACATACAGAAAGGGGTGAAAATCGGAGAGCACTGTGTGTTTGGTCAGAACTGCAATGTCGCCAACGATGTGGTGATTGGTTCAAACGTTAAGGTACAGAACAATGTTTCTATCTACACGGGCACCACTATTGAAGACGATGTTTTCCTTGGGCCGTCATGCGTTCTCACAAACGTTTCAAATCCGCGCTCGCAAATAAACAGACATAGCCTCTATGAAGGAACAACTCTGCGACGTGGTTGCACGGTCGGTGCCAATGCGACAGTGGTTTGCGGCGTGACGCTGGGACGATATTCGTTCATTGCCGCCGGCGCGGTTGTGACGAAAGCGGTACCTGACTATGGGCTGGTCGTCGGTGTACCAGGCAGGTTGATTGGCTGGATGAGTCGTCACGCCCACAGATTGTACTTTGATAAATCGGGAATTGGGACATGCCCCGAAAGCGGTTTCCGGTACAAACTGGGGACTGACGGCGTGAAATGTCTTGACTTGGTAGAAGACCAACCCCTTCCTACTGAACACTCTTTAGGTACCAAATCATACAGGGACTTCGCGACAAAGGGATAGATGCCACCACGGGATTTCGAACGCCTTGATTTCGCTAGCAACTACAGATCTGGTAACCCTGTCATACGGTTCCTGCTGAGCAGGTTCTACAAGAGACTTGAAACTCTGATTAACTCGCTCCTTGGGAACCTGGCTTCGATACTGGAAGTGGGCTCAGGTGAAGGTTATTCTACTTCCATTATTTCGAACCTCATTCGAGACAGAGGAATTGCTCTGTTCACGTCTGACCTGGTCCCTGAGCTTGTGTCTCGAAATAGGGAGAGGTCAGGGGAAAACAGACTGCTTGTTCAAGATATCACGGAGCTTGCGGTCAAATCAAAGAAGGTAGACATGGCGATAGCCCTTGAGGTTCTTGAGCACCTTCCTGAGCCCGAAATAGGAGTGAAGGAACTGGCACGCGTGGCTCGCTGCCATGTCCTGGTAAGTGTGCCTTTCGAACCGTGGTGGAGACTTGGCAACATCGCCCGAGGTGCATACCTGAGGGATCTTGGCAATACTCCCGACCATTTGAACCATTGGGGTAAAAAGGGTCTACGCAGGCTCTTGGAAAGAGAATTCACCAACGTGAAAATTTATACGACCTTTCCCTGGCTCCTTGCGGTATGCACGCACATACAACCCGAGTGAAAGCATGAAGAGGATCCTTGTAGCAATCCCGGTACTCAACGAAGCGGAGAGTTTGGGGGCTATTCTTGATCGAGTCCGATCGATCAAAATTCGCGGTGCGCGGCTTTCAGTCCTTGTCGTGGATGACGGCTCGACGGATGGTTCGGCGACGATTGCCAAAGGGCATGGCGCAGCATTGATCTCTCACGGCGCAAACCGTGGATTGGGTGCCGCCTTCCGTTCCGCTGTTCGCTATGCTCTCGCGTCCGGTGTCGATGTAATGGCCACTATTGACGGTGACGGGCAATTTGATCCGAACGATTTGCCAAAACTCATCAATCCAATCCTCGAGGACCAATCGGATTTCGTAACTGCCTCGAGATTTCGCACTCTGGAGTACGTCCCGGTCATGCCCAAAATCAAGTTCTGGGGGAATCGTCGCATTGCTCAGATTGTCAACAGGCTAGCGGGAACGGCACTTCATGATGTGTCATGCGGATTCAGGGCCTACTCGAGGGAGTCGCTTCTGGCGCTGGACCTTATCGGAGACTTCACGTACACCCATGAAGTCATCCTCACCCTGGCGTTTCGTGGAATCCGAATGATGGAGGTTGATGTGAAGGTACGCGGCAGCCGGGAACACGGAGAATCCCGTGTTGCAGGGAGCATCGTTCGCTACGCACTCCTTTCGAGCCTGATACTGCTTCGAAATTTCAGGGACTATCGTCCTCTCGCGATTTTTGGTATACCTGCGATTGTCGTGGCCGCGACCGGCATACTCTGTCTTTTCTATTTCTCGATTAGCTCGATCATTCTGCAGGAATTCTATCCGAAAGTCTTGGCATTCATCGGTGCGTTCATGCTTCTGTTCGCGACAATCTTATCTATTACTGCGCTGTTGGCGGATATGTTCACGCGTATCCGGATGCAACTGGAGGAGACGAAAAGGAATCTTCTCAGGTTGAAGCGATGAGGCGCACGATTGAGTGTAAGAGATCAACTTATCAATCGGTAATTGGCGCGCTATGATCGAGGTTCAGGATGTCCCTGAAGCGAGAATAAAAGAGTGGAATGATTTCGTCTTCTCGCATCCGGATGCAACTTATGTCCACCAGTACGGATGGGCTGCTGCGATCGGGCGATCCTACGGATTTCGAGTATTTCATCTCGCAGCTACAAAAGGCGAGCGAATTATTGCGGTGTTGCCCGCCGTAGCAATCAAGAGACCGTTCGCTTCGCCTTCTGCTATCTGTCTGCCTTTTTCTGGCTATGCCGGTCCGCTCCTCGCTCCGGACTACGATGTATACACAGTTTTGTCGATATTTCAGAGGTACCTTCAAATCGAGGGAATCCCGAGACTCGAACTCTGGCAACCGTGTGGAGAGGAAGCCGCGTTCGGTGAAGAGTGTACGCTCAAGCTGAGACTGCCCGATTCTGCGGAGAAGCTCTGGCGGAGCTTCGACTCCAAGGTGCGCAATCTCATCAGGAAGGGAGAACGCTCAGGTGTTACACTCCAGTGGGGCATCGAGCAGCTTGATGATTTCTACGAAGTGTACTCTCAGAACATGTCTCGCTTGGGTACTCCAGTACATTCAAGATTCTTCTTCTCAGAGATCTGTAGCAATCTAGAACAAGGAATTGATGTGCTGACTGTCCGAAAAGACCGACATGCGATTGCTGCGATGGTTGTCGCCAAGTTCCAGCGGAAGCTCGCAGATCCTTGGGCTTCGTCACTTCATCAATTCAACCATTTGTCGCCGAACATGCTTCTGTATTGGGAAGTTCTGCGATACGGTTGCGAAAATGGATACGAAGAGTTTGATTTCGGGCGGAGCAGAAAGGGATCAGGGACATTCAGCTTCAAGAAACAGTGGGGCGCAGTTCCTTTTTCTCTCGAGGTGATCCGGGTGACCGCGCAAGGCGCGAGTCGAACCGATGCAGCACAGATTTATAGGGGGAAGGCCGCGAGGGCGTTCAGTGCCGCATGGATGCTCCTGCCTCTTCCGATCGCAGGTTGGTTGGGGCCAAAACTCAGGAAATTTCTCCCGTAAGTATTACCATCTGTCATTTGCTCGCATATCCAGGAGGCTAGATCAGTAGAGTGCAGAAGTACGGTAAATGGCTCAAGCTTGTCGGGATCATACTGTGGCTGTATATCATACTGCAGCTCGATTTCGGGAAAGTCGTGAAGGTATTCAGTGCCATCGATTTCCGATGGTTCCTTGCTGCGACTGCCTGCTTGGTAGGCACTTACTGCTTCAAAGCACTGAGATGGCGAACCGTATTGACTCTCCAGCGGGTGCATTACGGCATTTTCAAAACGATAGGCATAACCTTCTTGAGCTCATTTTTCGGCCTTGTGATTCCAGGGAAATTGGGTGACGTCATCAAGCTGACTTATACAAAGAGTTCCGGCCTTCCTTTCGCACGAGGTTTGGTGAGCATCGTGCTCGATCGCATCTATGATCTGGCGGTTCTTCTGAGTCTTAGCCTTTTCGGCTTGTTCTATTTCTCAGGTGTTTTTATCTCTGAGGTTTGGGAGATCAGTCTGATTCTGGGAGTTCTGGCACTGATGACCCTGTTGGTTCTTACGCAGAGGATGCGGTTGTTCAAAATGATGAAGAAATTCCTCAGGTTAGTCCTCAGCAGTTCCTCATATGCCACCCTGTCAGAGGGATGGGAAGCGTTCAGGATGGATTTTGGCAAGGTTCTTGGGAAGACTTTTCTTCCTATGCTCGGCCTCTCGGTACTCGCATATTTCTGTATGTTCTGTCAATTCTACGCACTTGCGCGGGGGATCGGACTCAACCCGCCGTTTTCATATCTGGGCCTGAGCCTTGCCGTTGCAACCCTCGTTTCATTGCTGCCGATCTCTGTTGGGGGGCTGGGAACAAGAGAGGCGGTGTTCATCATAATGTTAAACAAGATCTCCATTACTTCGGAATCGGCCGTCCTCCTGTCTTTCATCGATCTTGCTCTTTTTGCAGTCCTCATCCCAGCACTTTTCAGTCTTCCATTTTGGCTGCGGAGGGAAGAATGAAGGAGTCCGCACCAAGGTCTTCCAGTTTCCTTTCCTTCGATGTCGAAGATTGGTACCAAGGATTCATTTACAGGAACATCTCCGGTTGGGAGAAGTATCCTTCTCGGGAAGAAGCAAGTGTCGATCACATTCTTAATTTGCTCAGTGAACATGGAGTGAAAGCGACGTTCTTCGTCGTCGGTCGATACGCCCACGCTCATCCAGACGTTGTGAAGCGGATCGCGGTGAGCGGTCATGAGATTGCTTCGCACGGGTATGAACATCAACCCGTCCCGCTGCTTGGTCGCACTGGCTTCCGTGAAGATGTGAGGCGCTCCCTGGATACCCTCGAGGTGATAACGGGCTCGAAAGTGCGAGGCTACCGTGCCGCAAGTTGGTCAGTCACACCCGAGTGCTCATGGGCGTTCGACGAGCTCGCAGAGATGGGTTTGGACTATGATTCAAGTGTATTCCCAACGAGATTCCACGCTTATGGCTTCCCGGGTGCACCGACGTACCCTCATAGGATTGTCGTACAATCCGGGAAATCGATACTGGAATTCCCGGCGCAGACCTGGTCGCTCGGGCCGCTGAAAATCCCCTCAGCCGGAGGTTTCTATTTGCGCGCCTTGCCTCTATTCATTTCACTTTGGGCTTTGCGCCAGTCCGTCAATAGAGGACGGGCTGGAATGGTGTATCTTCACCCCTATGATCTTGATGATGAGGTCCCGCGGCTGAAAACCGGGTTCGTTTTTCACATAATCCGGTATCACAATCTCGACAAGACCGAGGGTTACCTGAGGTGCTTGCTGAAGGAGTTCAAGTTTACTCCGATCCGTGACTATCTTGACAATCCGTCGGGAGCTATTACCGGCTGACAAGCTGAGCGAGGAGCGAGCGCGCTGCGCGACAGACGATCCATCTTATTTGCCAAGCCTTGGAGTGACCATATGTATAGGAAGAAATGTATCGCAGTCGTAGTTCCCGCCTACAACGAGGAAAAGCTCATTGGACGAGTCGTGGAGACGATGCCGAGATTTGTTGACCATGTCGTCGTCGTCAACGATTGCAGCACAGACCAAACGAGAGGGGTGCTTGAGAAGCTCCGGAAATCTCATCCAAAGCTCGTGCTCATTGACCATCAGCAAAACCGCGGCGTGGGTGGGGCCATCGCTACCGGTTACAAATGGGCAAGAGACAACCGAGTCGACGTCGCCGCCGTTATGGGGGGGGATGCCCAGATGGATCCGAGTGAGCTCGCGAAGCTGGTTGATCCCGTCGTCCGTGGTTGGACTGACTATGCGAAAGGAAACCGCCTCTTCTCCGGAGATGCTTGGAAAATCATCCCGAGAACGCGCTACATCGGAAACTCAATATTGTCATTCCTCACAAAGATAGCTTCCGGTTACTGGCATGTTGCCGACTCGCAATCCGGATATACAGCGATCAGCAAGAAGGCGCTGCAGATGATCGACTGGGACGAGATGTACCCAAGGTACGGCCAACCCAACGACTTGCTTGTCCGACTCAACGTATTCAATTTCAGAGTGGTGGATGTCCCCGTCACGCCGGTTTATAACATCGGCGAGAAATCAGGGATCAAGTTGGAACGTATCGTCTTCACGCTTTCCGTTCTGCTCCTCAGGCGTTTCATCTGGCGCATGAAGCAGAAGTACATCATTCGCGACTTTCACCCGCTCGTTCTCTTCTATGGTCTCGGATTCTTGTTGCTGTTTGTGGCCTTTCTCCTTGGAGTAAGGCTCCTCTTTTTCTTCTTTGCACAGAACTCAACACCAAGCATGAACGCGATGGCATTCCTGTTCACTGCGACGACGGGCTTCCAAAGCCTGTTCTTCGCAATGTGGTTTGACATGTTCTCCAATCGCGACCTGAAGGGAAAGACGTCGGATGAGTGACTCGACATCCCGGCTCGTGATTTCCGTCGATCTCGATGAGTGGTATCACGTGCGATGGGCGACCGGATCTGCGAACTCGCGCTGGGAGGAGCCCGCGGCTTTCTTCAAAGAAGTGTATGGATTGGATCGATGCCGTGGAGACATTGAACGACCGACGAACGAGATCCTCGATCTGTTCGACTCTCAAAACGTAAGGGCGACATTCTTCATCCTTGGCGAAGTCGGTCATGCTTATCCCCATCTCGTGAGGGAGATCGGCAACAGGAAGCATGAAATCGCGAGTCATAGCTTTCGCCATATCGATCTATGGATGCATACACGAGAATCATTTCAGCGGGAATTGAGAGATGCAAAATCCGTGTTGGAGGACCTGTCCGGACAACAGGTTGTAGGATTCCGCGCACCAAACCTTGTTATTGAGGATTGGATCGTGCCGATTCTGAGAGAGGAAGGCTTCCTGTACGATTCGTCGGTCTGCCCGTCGCGAAAGTTGATGGGGAAATTCAAGAATTCTCGAGAGCTCCCTTCGATTCCGTACAGGCTCTCGGCGGATTCTTTTATTCCGGGCGAGGGGTCTATGATTGAGATCCCGATCCCGACATTCCCTTATTTGAGGCTTCCGGCTGCGACCGGAATTGCAACTCGCGTGATTGGCCGGCCATGGACTTCGGTTGCATTGCGAAGTTCTCTGAGGGCCGGAGATTCATTGTACTACTTCCATCCATATGAGCTGACTCTCCCTCCAGCGATCGGAGGACTGACGGCGTACCAGAAGCTCTTCATGAGACGAACTGGATCATGGATGCTTCGAAGTGTGAAGAATCTGCTCTCCGAATTTTCGGGGGTGCGAAAAGCGACGTGCCGTGAAGTGGCGAGGAGCTTTGAACGTGCTCCGCTGTGATGAAGTCCTCTGAAGAAGTCGAAGCACTATTGTTGCTGAGATTTGTTTTGATTGTTCATGCCGGGATCCATGTCTTTGGCAGGATTTCTCGAATGCATTGTTGGTCCGAAAAGGTATCGTGTTGATCAGAGTCTGTGTTGTTACGACGTCATTCCCGCGTTGGAGTGGAGACTTAAGCGGCATCTTCATTGCGTCGCTTACGACAGAGCTCCATCAGGCAGGAACCGAGTTCGACGTCATAGCACCGTATGAAGTTGGCTGCCAGCACGATGAGATTCTCTATGGTGCCGCGGTCCATCGTTTTAGCTACTGGCTACCGGTTGCACGACAGCGGCTGGCGTCTGACTCGGGCATTCCGTCGGATCTTAAGTCGTTTCTGGGAAAGGTGCAGCTCCCGGCGTTTCTTATGATGTATGCCAGGAAGGCCATGAAGTATGCACGGATGTCCGATGTTGTGCACGCTCAGTGGATATTCTCCGGGATGGTCGGACTTGTTCTCGCGCACTTGTATGGAAAACCGCTCATCATTACCGTCCACGGCAGCGATGCAGCTCTCATGCGGAAGGGGAGAGTTTTCCGCTCTGTTGGTCGCTTCATACTCGATAGGGCAGCCAGGATTGTTGTCGTTTCGGACAGGCTCAAAAAGGATCTGATGTCGATCGGAATCGACGACAGGCAACTGACTGTCATTTACAACGGCGTGGACGGCAGGATCTTTTCGAAAACTTCCAAGGCGGACCACACCAAAGGGATACTCTGGGTTGGGAGGATGTCGGTTGAGAAAAATCTGCCGACACTCATGCGGGCGTTCGCACAGGTGGTACGTCAAATGCCTGATGCAACGCTCACTCTTGTTGGAGATGGTGATCGCAGGAACGATGTTGAGAAGCTGATCGGAGAACTCGGTATTACTTCAAATGTCAGATTGGTGGGGATGAAGACACAGGCTGAAGTAGCGGAATATATGAAGGCGTGCGATGTCTTCACGCTCCCCTCCTTGTCGGAGGGCTTTCCACTCACAGTGATTGAGGCGATGTCAATCGGGCGACCGGTTGTTGTGGCGGCCGTAGGTGCATTGCCCGATCTGGTGCGGCACGGCTCCAACGGGTATCTTATCGATCCGCGTGATGATGGCCAGTTGACGGCCGCACTTGTGAGCGTCCTGGCTGATCCGGGCAAGCAGCGCCAAGTCGGGGAAGCTGCAGCTGTGTCGGTTGGAGAACTGAGTTGGGATCGCATTGCGGAAAAAATGAATCAGGTCTACAAAGAAGTCCTGCGCCAGCCTGCAAGCTAGTGGTGTGGGGCGGACGGAGGTGGGTTGCGGTCGGAGAAACCTCGATTGTGCAGGAAAAAGGATCCACTCACCAAGATGTGAAGGAATCTCATCGAGGTCGCGTGGTTCAACGGGATAGCAATCAACTGCTGCAGTGAGGCGGGTACATAAAACATGTGCGGTATTTGCGGCGCGTATAGTATGGTCGGAAAAGCGGTGGACAAGACGATCGTCGGGAGAATGAACGATTGTCAGGCTCACCGCGGGCCGGATGATAGCGGGCTCTACGCTGAACCAACCGTTGCTTTGGGCCATAGGCGACTCTCCATTATCGACCTGAGCGTTGCTGGTCATCAGCCAATGTCGAATGAACAATGTTTCGCCCGACAACGGACCAGCGGTCGTGTTTGGTTTGTGTTCAATGGCGAGATTTACAACTTCCAGGAATTGCGCGCGGGACTGATCGACCGAGGCCACTTGTTTCAATCGCAGACGGATTCTGAAGTCATCCTGCATTTGTATGAGGAAGAAGGTGAACAATGCGTCGAGAGACTGAGAGGAATGTTCGCCTTCGGTTTGTGGGACGCGGGGCAGCAACGGTTGCTCCTCGCGCGAGACCGGAGCGGAGAGAAGCCCCTTCTCTACGGAATTCACAACAGCACTCTTTATTTTGCTTCGGAGATTCAGGCTCTTCTCAGCGTCCCCGGGTTCTCGAGGGAAGTCGATCCCACCGCACTGCGCCAATACTTCAATTTTCTTCACGTACCTCAGCCAGGTTGTCTGCTCAAGGCAATTCGCAAGCTCCCGCCCGCCACCACGCTGACAATAACGAACGGACAAATGAGCGAACGGTTGTACTGGAAGCCGTCGTACCGTGTGAAGTGGCAGAAGAGCGAGTCGGAGTTGGTGGAAGAGCTCCGCTTCCGACTTGACGATGTTGTCAAGACGCGCCTTGTAAGTGACGTGCCCATCGGCAGCATGCTTTCTGGCGGCATAGACTCAACCGCCGTGACTGCACTGGCTCAACGACATGTGGGGGGGCGCCTGCAAACGTTCAGTGCATTTTTCGAGGACGAAGAGGGGAGGGACCCCGATTGGAAGTTTGCCCAGCTGGCGGTGGACAGGTTGGGAGTCGAACACACCAACGTGTTCTATAACGCAGATGACTTGCTCAACATCCTTCCCGTCGCGGTCCGGCACTACGGCGAACCTCATGCCATTATCACAACGCTCGTAAGTCTCTTCTTGAGCAGGCACATCAAAGAGCACGTCAAGGTTGTTCTCTCGGGCAACGGCGGAGACGAAGTCTTCGGCGGATATCTCACGTACAAAAAAGTTCTGCAACTCAGCTCGCCTGCCGTCCAGCGGAGTCTTGACCTCATACCGCACTCACTCTTCCGATGGATGCGCAAACGACTCGCACATACTCATCGGGCAGTGAGTGGAGAGTTTGGGATGATTCTGTATGCGCTTTCTCTTTCGAATGAGATGAGAAGATCGTACAATATCGCCACGAGCGATATTTGGCTGACGACAGAGTTGTTTAGCCGGGGAGCCATGGATTCAGCGGGCGATCCGTGTTCCCATTTTCAATCTGTCTTTGCCAACGCAGATGCGGACCTTCATTTTGACGCGTGGCTGCATACGGACCTGATGTCGCGGATGCAGGAGTATACCGTGATTCAGCCCGACATCTCCGGAATGACGTACGGCCTTGAAATTCGAGCTCCTTTCTTGGACCACGAGCTAATCCAATTCGCGGGTGGGCTCACTCCGGACATGAAAGTCCGGAATGGCCAGATTACGAAGTATTTGCTCCGACGGGCATTGGAAGGCATCATTCCCGATGAGATTGTGAACCGAAGAGATAAGACTGGTTTCAGCGGTGTGACCTATGCCCACCTCATTGGACTGGCCCAGGGCCGCTGGGCTCCGTACTTCAAGGATTCATTGTTCAGCGGAATCCTGCAACATTGCGGTTATTTCCAACCCAGATTTATCGAGAGCACTTGGCGCACGTTGCTGCAGAGCGATCCCCGGAGCGCGAACGCAACCTTGCTGTTCCAGACCATCTGGTCGCTTGTGATCTTCGAGCACTGGTGGCGCGAAATAATGTCTTGAAACGCGAGTTGAACCATCTCACCGATTGACGCTGCTCAATCGGCGAACACGAACGACATGATAAGGAATGAAGTGAGAAGTTCTTGGACTGAATACTTGGCGGATCCCATTACAGGAGGCGCGTTGACACTTGTGGCTTTCGATAAGCAGGGTGATGATGTCGAGAGCGGCTACCTGGTGGAGGCGTCCGGGGCATGGTATCCTATCGTCAACGGTGTCCCCGTTTTCGTCCCAAATGCATTGGACCTTTATCCGGACTTTTTCCAGCAATACAAAGACCGGCTTCCAATTTCCAGCGAAGACAAGGAACGGACACGAAACTTCCGAAAAAAACACGGGCGGATACAAGACAGCTTCAGCTACGAATGGGGACGATACCATCGCTTTCTTCTAACATACGATTCACAGTATGTTTTTGAACCAGACCTGAAGCCATCTGATTTCGCGGGTAAGCTGGTACTGGACGCTGGATGTGGATACGGTCGTCATCTTAAGTTGATTGCCGATATCCCGGATACAAGGGTCGTGGGGATTGATCTCAGTCTTGCCGTGCACAAGGCGCGCGAAATCCTGAAAGGATACAAAAACGTCCTGATCATCCAGGCCGATCTTCATCATCCTCCTCTCAAGCCGGGTATCTTCGATTGGGTGTATTCGTGGGGAGTATTGCACCATACACCTGACACGCGTCGCGCTTTCGAGGGATTGGTGAAATTCAGCAAGGTAGGGGGGGGCATTTCGATCAAAGTATACCAGAACTGGTTCACTCCTGCTCACGTTGCTCAGCAACTCATTCGGCGCGTGACATGCCGTTTGCCCAGAGGATTGCTCTATTGGCTCTGCTATGCGGCCGTCCCGGTGAACAGCTTCTATCAGGTCCTGGGCAGACATGTGCCGGGGTTGGATGAGTTGATACGTTTTTTCATCAAGCCGAATCCGGATTGGAGAATCTGCCATACGGACACATTCGATTGGTGGCATCCGTTCTACAATCACTATCATAAGCATGTAGAAGTAATACGTTGGTTCGAAGAACTCGAGATTGGTGGTATTCACACTTATAAGCCTAACAATGTAGTGCGCGGAAACGTCACGTTGAATTCAGCATCAATCGCTGCTCAGCACCTTGCTGTCAACACGCCGGGGAGCAAATGGCTGTAAAGCCGACGATCCATTTCTTCTGTTTCTATTATCCGCCCTTGGCAAGATCGCGCAGCCGCCAGGTCTTCGCGCATACTCTCGCCAAGCACGGTTTTCCAGTAAAGGTCATTACCATCGCGAATCCTCACGGATTCTTCAACAAATTCGTCTTTGATCGATCGATGCCAGATGACCCGCCCGAAGTCGAAGTGGATCGCGTGCGGTCACGGAATTGGTGGGCGCTGGGGGAGGTGCTCTCGCAACTAGGGCTCTTGTCTGATGCCCAGATGAATTGGGTTTGGGCAGTGCGAAAGAGATTCAGGAATATTTCACAGCAACCCCGCGGTGTGTTGTTTGGACTGTATCCCCCGTTTGCAGATATCATGCTGGCCCTATGGGCCAAAGAACTGACGGGGTGGCCACTGATCCTCGACTTCAGGGATGAATTCCTGGAGGCGTCCGGAACTGGAACGAGTTGGCGCAAGAGGAAGCTGGCTGAGATGGAAGAGCGCGCATTGAAGGCGGCGGATCTTGTCTCTGTTGCTTCGACAACCCTGCAAAAACGGCTTCAGGATAGGTACAGTCTGCCTCCCGAGAAATTCATTGTAACCTACGGCGGGTATGACGATGAGTACAGGAACCTTCGTGAAAAGGGGAGTACCTCTGATGGAAACCTCATGCCCGGAACCGAAACGAGAGTTGTCTATGCCGGTGCGATCTCCCGGCACCAAAGACCCGAAGTCCTTTGCGAAGCATTTCGCCGGTTGTTCGACAAACACCCCGAGATGAAAGGCAAAATCAGCGCAACATTCTATGGCCCTGAAAACTATTACTACCGCCATTTCTTCCGACATCAGCTCAGCGAGGGGCTTCATTACGGTGGATTCCTGCCGTACGGCCAGGTTCAAAACGTAGTGTCTTCCTATGATGTCGGTTTCTTTTCTCTGGCGAGCGAGTTGTACGACTACGCATTGCCGCGAAAGCTCTTTGATTACATTCAGGATGAACTACCTATTCTGGCAGCACTGCCGGACGGCGAGGCGAGACAGTTTGTCGAAAGATACTCCTTGGGCAAAGTCTCTCATTACTCTGATATTGAAACTCTGGCCGATAACCTGTATCGGTATGCAGTCGACAACGGCGAGATTGCAAAGACCAAAGCGAATATCAGAAAAGTGAGAGCTGAGTTCAGTCTCCAAAACCAAATAGGCAAGTTTGCCCAAAGAATCACAGAAATGGTTAGTTGAAAATGGAGTTGAGACACAAACTCATGCAAAGCATCGGGAGGTCATCAAGCCCCCTCTGGTCATATGGCATTTCACTGGTTTGTCCGGGCTTGTATACGAGCGAACTGCATCGGCTTGCGGGACAACATGTATCTCTCTGGAACGGGAAGAGATGTGGTTTCTCGCTTTCCTTTGACGTCGACTTCGAGGAGGATGTCCGGGCGCTCCCGGCGCTTGTCGAGTTGCTTGAGCAACACGGGGTAAGGGCGAGTTTTGCTGTCGTGGGTATCCTGGTCGATAAATTCCCCGCCGAACACAAACTGCTCGCGGACGCCGGACATGAGATTGTGAACCATACTTACAGCCATCCCAATCACATTCTGCTCACCCCGAATCGGTACTTCGACAAAATCACAGTGCAGGAGCAGGAGGTGGAGATCCAAAGATGCGATGAAGTGATACGGAAGTATATCGGTGTCAGTCCAGTAGGATTCCGTACTCCACATTTCGGTAACCAGTACGCAACATCAATTTATGAGATTTTAGGAAAGATCGGGTACCTCTACTCCTCATCGACTGTTGCACCTCACACACCGAGCTTCGGCTATCCATTCATGGAACGGGAAGGGATTTGGGAATTTCCGGTTGGCACTTGTCCGGATCATCCCTTTACGACCTTCGATTCATGGCATGCGTTCCACAGAAAGCTCCCCTTCACAGGGCAAACCGGGTGGCATAGATCGGCCGCCTCGTTCAACAAGCTCTTTACCCGGCTGGTTCAGTTCGGAATTGACAATGGTTCATATGTCAATCTCTATCTAGATCCTCAGGATTTTGTGAAGGCTGATCTGGGAAAAGGGCTCCGATATCTTCAGAAAAGGGAGAGCGAATTGAGAATCCTTGCTTACGATGAACTGGTCAAACAGATCTCGGCGAAAGCGAAACCTGATGCTTAGACTTGCGGTCTTCACAAATGACCCGCTTGGAAGCTACTTCGCAAAAGGAGAAGTGAAGGCGAGGTATTTCAACCCTGAAAATCTATTTGGTGAAATCCATGTTATCACGCCGGCGGAGCAGGATGTCGATGCCGCGAAAGCTCAGGAGCTGGTTGGTGATGCGCGACTGACAGTCCATCCGCTTGGCCGGCCAAGTGCACTGAAACTGCCTGCACTTCTTGATCGGGCGAATCGGCTTGTGAAGAGTCTCAAACCCGACCTGATTCGCGGCCATGGCGTACACCTGGGGGGTCTTCAAGCCGTGTGGTCAGCTCGACGGAACAAAGTCCCTGTGGTCATTTCAGTGCATAGCAACCCCGACGAAGATTTTGTATCTTGGCTGAAGCAGGGACGTATTCGGCTTACATCCGGTTCCGTGCAGCAGTACATCTGGTACAAGCTGTTTCGGCGATACATCCTTCACAACGCTGATCACGTGATTTGTGCGTATCGATTTGCTGAGCGCTATGCGCGACGCCATGGCGCGTCACCAACAACCGTTATCTACAATCGGATTGACACTGACCGGTTCAAGCCCCTGGCTGCTCGATCAAAGCGGAAACGACCGGTTGTGTTGAGCGTGAATCAACAGATCGAAGTCAAGAATCCCGAACCGCTTATTCGTGCTGTGAAGAACCTGGATGTCGACCTCGTGCTCATTGGCGATGGAGTCCTCCACGGCCGAATGATAGAAATCGTCGACTCGTTGGGAAT
Organism: Ignavibacteriales bacterium; assembly: GCA_026390595.1. Lineage (NCBI taxonomy): Bacteria > Pseudomonadati > Ignavibacteriota > Ignavibacteria > Ignavibacteriales > Ignavibacteriales bacterium. The sequence continues at coordinate 202,922 of JAPLFQ010000030.1, read as the reverse complement.
AGCGGGAAAAGTTACGCTGATCAAGGCCGTCCCTCATGCGAAGATTCACGAGCATTATCAGCAGGCGGACATCTTCGCAAATCCGATGCAATGTGGTGGTGTGTCGATGGGAACTTTAGAGGCGATGTCAACCGGGCTGCCGGTCGTACATGCGCGTCCATTGTGGGAAGAGAAGCCGGAGGTTCTTGATGATCTCGCCATCGTTGTCGATGCGTGTGAGGAGGGCTTTTCGGCTGGACTGAAAAGGTTGCTGGATGATCCGTCGCTGGCCCAAGAATTGGGTCGACAAGGTCGGAGGAGACTGCGGGAAATGGATGGTAAGATGATGGAGCAGCGAGAACGTGATCTGTACTCCTCGTTGCTCGGGTGAGTACCCGCGAAAACAGCAGAACCAGGAGTCAGATCGTGGCGCTGTGCCTAGACTGCAATCGTATCTATCTATGTACGCTCTTGCGCTGCCTCCGCGTGCGTCATCAGTGTTCAGATGCTTTCGTGCTCGGCCTGGCTGGCCCAATGCTGAGAGATCAAAAATCCCTCGCCACGTTTACAAATTATGGCTGCTAATCCGAGCTTGGTATTCCGCTTGGTGACACTCCACGTTTGACGATAGAAAAAAGGAAATCCCTCAGATGAAACAAAGCGGAAAGACACATTTGGACTACCTCAGTATCATTGGCGGGACCGCTGCGACTTACAGAAACTATGGCGAGAAGCGATGGAATCAGTACTATTTCAACACATATAAGATGATCGTCAGATGCATGCTAAAGAACGTGCCCCGGGACGAGGTTTTGGATGTTGGCACATCTCACGGCAACTGGCATAGATTCCTCAGAACGGCTGGCTTCAAGGAAGTGATAGGAGTCGAACTGGACGAAAAGCGAGCCGAAGAGGCAAGACAAACTGGTTACGATATCGTGTACAACTGTGACGCTGCGAATGTCCCGCGCGAGAGTTCGTCCTTTTCAGCAGCGGTCTCTAATGATGTCTTTGTTCATATTCTACAGCTGAGTGACAAGATTGCCGTGCTGAAAGAAGTGGAAAGATTGTTAAGGCCCGGCGGAGTGTTCATTCTCAATCACTCGATGTCCACGAGTATCATGAAAGAGGACTACCAGGTGGTTAATCATTGTTCGTTTCTTAGTCTAAACGACCTGATACGAATGATCAGTGAGAATACCTCGTTCAAGTTCATTGATATCAAACCTTCCTACTACCATTTCAGGAAAATGTCTGAGAACTTCTTTGTGAAATATCTGAGATCGGCATTGATCTATGTCCCATTTTCCGTGTCCATTTTCATCTGGTTGGATTCAATCATCTCGAGAAGCCATGCTATCGGAGAGTCTGACTACGTGTATGTGAAACTGCAGAAACCCCTGTAGCCGGTAACGCCGATGTCGCATGGATGTGATCGACAATCCGATTGTTGGGGGGGAGTGTCCAGAATCAAGTGGTGATAGGCCCAGCATCGCAGTGAGTGCCAACTCATTCGAACTGCTCGATTGTTAGAAGAGAATAAGACTGGATGGACTTGAAGCTGGTACATCATTCCCTCGTGGGATTGAAAGGTTTTGTTCTCGGGCTGTCTTTCAGCACGGTCTGCACCTCGGGTTCCAATGGCAATATTAATCACCGGAGAAGAGCATGCAACATCCAACCCGTCCCTGTTTGATGGAATTCGCGAAGGTAGGCGAATCCTCGATCGGGTACATTTCGATAGCTGAGGTCGGCCAGCACGTTCCCTTCGAAATCAAACGCGTCTTCTGGACGTATTTCACGCCAGAAAGCGTGGAGCGAGGAGGTCATGCACATCATTCGACGGAAATGTTGCTTCTCGCTGCGGCTGGCAGGATCCTCGTGAGAACGGAAATGCCGGACGGATACACAGAGTCTTTTCCATTGGATCAGCCTTTTCGTGGGTTGTATATCCCAAAGTACTGTTGGCATACGATGCGGTACTCACATAATGCCGTTCAGTTGGTTCTCGCATCATCGAAGTACGAAAAAGAAGACTACATCAGAGACTATGATGTGTTTAGGAAACTCTGAGGATTGTCACGTATGCTCCTCGAAGGGATGGTCCTGAATGGTGATTTGTGTCGCAGGTAAGAACGATATCGCGGTGGACGTACTTCATTTTCTTGTGGCAAACTACCCCAAGGAATCTGTAAGAGCTCTGCCCAACGGCACCGATAACGGAAACGACGATTGGCAGAAGTCGCTGCTTAAGGCAGCCAGGGCAATTGATGTGGGTGTGACAACGCTGCACGATCTGTATGATGTGGAGGATCTGTTGTTTCTATCGTTGGAGTACGACAGATTATTGGTCCCAACCTACTTCCGATCGAAGAAGCTCTTCAACGTCCATTTTTCATTGCTCCCTGAGTACAAGGGGGCCTTTACATCTGTTTGGCCCATACTCAATGGAGAAGATCACAGCGGTGTCACGCTCCACTTGATCGATCGAGGAATCGATACGGGGGATATACTGTTTCAGCGGCGGATCCAGATTAGTCCCACCGAGACCGCGAGAGATCTCTACTTCAAATATATCAAGGTGGGAACGAATCTGGTGATCGAGACTCTATTCGGGCTCATCAATGGTGACTATGAACCAAGGCAACAACCGTCTATCGGCTCGAGCTTCTATTCAAGGAAGAGCATCGACTTCGCGAACATCAGGATAGATCTGAACAAGACAGCTTTCGAGATTCACAACCAGATTCGTGGTTACAGTTTCAAGGAGTACCAACTACCGGAGTTGTTCGGGAAATCTGTTGCGATGAGCGAAATCCTGGCGGCCAGGTCTGACCAACGCCCGGGAACCCTTATCGCAGAAAATGATGAAGAGATAATTGTATCATCCGTCGATTATGATGTTCGAGCGATAAAGTATCGCGGGTAAGTGAAAACTGCGATGGAGTGCATGCTTGGCTGCTTCGACGAAATCGAAAAAGAATCCCTTGCCGTGCTGGGGCGGCGTGTGAATCATGTGCTTGCACTTCACAACCACCAAATGAACAATTTGGCTCCTCCTTGGGTGGTCCCGCACTATCACTCGATGTGACCCAACGCAATGAGACCGTGGCCGGTGAAAGTGCTTGGGTCAAGGCCCGTGAGTGGACGCACCAAGGGAAATAAGTACGTCGTTCAGCGTGGTACCTCCTTGTTCCGTCTAACTTGTAGACACTTGAACTGAGCGAGCCCCTTGGGAAAATAGAAACTCTTAACAAACTCCGGTAAAATGACACACCAAAGTCAGTCAGGAATAAACCTAGCATGGATTGGCAATCTCGGTAATGTTGGTTTCAATTACGTGAGGCTCCTGAACAGTAACAATGAAAACGCGCGATTGTATGTTCCTGATGATTATCTGACAAAGCTCTGGCCTGGCAATCCGGAATATGAATACAAGGGTGCATCTGGCGAGCAGTTTGTACGCAGGTTCAAGAGGTATGCGGTGCTGAACTTCTTTCTCAGGAGGATAAATCTGCAGATCCCCCTTTCAAATCTATTCTCAGAAATCTCACGAACCTGTAACATCGTTCAAGCGCAGACTGGGCACGAATCTGAAGCATATGAGATCTACAGACGGTTCAAGATTCCTTTCGCCGCTCTAACAACAGGGGCAGATCTCAGTGAATTAGCGTTCTCTTCAACGCGGGAAGGTAGGTTGTACAAGTCGGCGTTGAGTTGGGCCGGGCACATTTTCCTCGTTAACGTTGACCAATTCGACTATCTGGAGCAACTGCAACTTGACCATGTCCCGCATTCATTTCTGCCATTCAACATAAACGCTAACAGTTTTGTGAAATCCCTAAACATTATAAGAGACAAGGTTGTCTTTTTCTCGATTGCTCGATTGGATTGGAAATCGCGAAGGAGAAGGTCGGTGAAGCGAAACGACATCTTCTTTCGTGGCTTTGCGGAATTTGTGCATTCGCGTGGGATGCAGAACTATCAGCTGCAGATCGCCGATTGGGGCGTCGATCGAAAGGATACATACGCGCTCATAAAGGAACTCGGTATCGAGAAGATAACTGAATTCGTGCCCGTCGGAGACAAAAGCTACCTCTATCAAAGAATAGAAGCGTCAAATGTTGTCGTGGATCAATTCAATCTCGGTGCGATCGGTTTGGGAGCATTGGAAGCGATGGCATTGTCAAGGCCGGTAATTGCCTACTGTGCGGAAGACAATGCAAGGCGAGCGTACGGGGAGGCAATTCCTGTTATGAACGCGAGAGATGAAATTGGCGTGCAGAAGGAGCTCAACTCAATATCTCAAAACTATCTGCATGTCAAATCTGAACAATCTTATGATTGGGTGCGAAAACATCATTCAGAGCAGAACATCGTTTCGAAGCTAACAACGGTATACAAAGGTATCTTGAACAATTCAGTACGGCAAACGGCCAATCACGGCAATCGATAGCTTGATAATGAAAACGATTCCGATCAACGACCTTTCTCGCATCGATGACGCCGAAAAGAAGGCTGAGTTAGACGCGATCGCGAGAGTCTATAATAGTGGATGGTACATTTTAGGCCCCGAAGTCAGGAGTTTTGAAGATGAGTTCGCCTCATACATAGGTTCGAAACACTGCGTCGGCGTTGGCAATGGGACAGATGCGCTTGAGCTCGCTCTGCGATCGTTGGGTGTGGGACCCGGCGACGAGGTGGCAACTGTCGCTAATGCTGGAATGTACAGTACAGCAGCGATCTACGCCCTGGGCGCAAAGCCAAGGTACGTCGAGATATGCGCTGACACGATGACCATGGATCCGGAAGATGTCCGTGAGAAGATGGGTGAGTGCACAAGAGCGATCATCGTAACGCATCTCTATGGTCAGATGGCCGACATGCCTGCCATACTCGATGTGTCCAGGAAAACGAATTTGCCGCTGATCGAGGATTGCGCTCAAGCGCACGGAGCTGTACTGAATGGCACGAAGGCCGGGAACTGGGGTGATATCGGTTGTTTCAGTTTTTATCCAACGAAGAATCTGGGCGGGATAGGGGACGGAGGATGCTTGGTCACCAGCAGCGAAGAAGTATATTCGAAACTGATACAACTGCGTCAATATGGATGGAAGGGAAAGTACTGTTCTGAAGTGAAGGGTGGGAGAAACAGTCGCCTGGATGAGATCCAGGCCGCAATCCTAAGGTCGAGATTGCCTCTCCTGGATCATCTTAATGGTCGCAGGAGGAAGATCGCGAGGATCTATTCAACGAAGCTTGCTGAACTGCAGGACAGGCTGGTTTGTACTCAGAACTTTCAGCTGACGAACGTATCCCATCTGTATGTGATCCGCACAAGGGAACGAGAGAATCTGTCACGGTGGCTTATGTCAAATGGTGTTTCGACAGACGTCCATTACCCGATACCAGATCACCATCAGCCTTTTCAGAAATTCCTCCTGAAGGACATTTCGCTGCCCGTGACAGAGAACGTGTGCGAAGAGGTCCTGACATTGCCCTGTTTCCCGGGTCTTGCGGAGCAAGAAATTGACCAGGTTCTCTCGGCAATTAACAAGTATTTTGCGCAATCACGCGTCGGCAACACATCGTACTGATATTCACCCAGAGTCGTTTGCAGGATGTTGTTGGTTCACATTGACTGACCGAAATGGTATCTATCAAAGTATCTACGATCGATGAGGTCGTTGACTGGGAGAAGAATCTGAATTCTGCTGGACGCGAGGCTGGATACTGTCAATCCAGATGCTGGGCCCGGATAATTCAGAAAGTCGATCACGCAACGCCAATCTTCGTCGAGGTCAATGATGGAAACAGACTCATTGCATCTCTGCTGGCTTTTCACAAGATCGCTTGGGACCGACATCAGCAAAGGATCAAGCGAGGAGTCTACGAGATTCTTTCCGGGAGCTACAGAGGTTGGTTGCAGTGGATGGATGGCCCGGTGTTCCATACTGACAGCAAACCTGAGGTTCTCGAATCTCTGGAAGCCATCCTCGCGTGGGCCGACACGTTTCTCTCGGACAGGCATCTGTCAAAGATCATTGCGCTTGGTTTCCCGCCGACAAGTGTTTGGTCAGCCGATGACGATGTCGCGAGGCTCTTTAGGGAGCACGGGTACACTTCGCGGCAAACTGCGACATATCTTGTGGACCTGCAAGATGACAAGGACAAGATATGGCATAACTTGAAACATGCAGCAAGGCAAAGCATTGCCAAGGCTCGCAAGGCAGGACTCGTGATAACGAAGATCGCATCGTTGGAGCAATTCAAAGAAATGTACTACATACCGTACGTTGCCATGGAGAGATCATTTGGACGCACCCCAAACCCCTGGATAACAGAGAGAATGCAGTGGGAGGAAAACAAGGAAAACCTCCATCACTATTATGTTGCGCAGACCCCGGATGGCGAAGTAGTGGCAACGCTGGGGATGTATGTCTTCAATGATACAGCAACTGAAATCGCCTCCTCCATGAGCAGGAGGGCCTTTGAGGAGAAATTGCCCGCCCAGGATCTGATCCATTGGGAAATGATGTTGGAAGCCAAGAAGCTTGGCTGCCACACGTTCAATCTCGCTGGAGTTAAACCGCATCCGTCGAACTCCAAGGAGGCTGGGATCAGGAGGTTCAAAGAAAAATGGGGAGGGGTGTACAAAGAGTATCTGATCTATGAAAAACCGCTGCGCAGGCTCCAGGCTCGTACGGTTCATGCGCTGGAGAACTTATATCAAAAGATGCGGGATAGGTAAATCTCTTTCTGTTTGATATAGACGAGTCTGTCTATATGAACGACGAAGGGTGTCTCAGTCGGTACATAAAGGGACGGTTTGCGTTATGGATGCTACCCAGAAAAAGAAGGTCATACCTTTTGTCGAATACTATCTCAACCTCTTTGCCCTGCCAGGTCAGCGCATTTTGGATGTCGGATGCGGCACAGCTCAATATCGTCACTCTACCAAGGCAGCCTATGTGGGGTTGGATTACACCAATGATCCGTTCCCAGACGGTTTCGCGAGGGACGTCGATATCGTGGCGTTCGCGTCCTCCATCCCAGAACCCGATCAGAGCTTCGATCTAATCTTCGCGGTAGGGGCTTTCTATCAGTTTCCTGAGAGGGATGGGGCACTTGAAGAGTTTTACCGTCTTCTGAAAGTGGGCGGGAGAGTCCTTTTGTTCGACTACAATCGAAGAACACAGAAGCGACTTGAGGCTAGTGAGGCCGAGCAACGCCCTTGCTGGACACAGTGGGAACTTCGCAGTATCGTGGCGGCGGCAGGATTCAAGGACTGTGATCTCCTGGTTCCCCGCGTTTGCCATGAAGTTAACAGGGGGGAGAGATTTCTCCGATTGGTTGCGGAGGAGGCGTTCGGCATGTGGGCGATAGTCACTGGAGTTAGATAGCACTCGACTTACCTTGTTTACGTGAAAGAGACGGTCTTTTGATTCAGGCTGTCGTTTCGTTCACGACATTTTTCTGGCGGGAATCTCTTGTGCAAGTTCTCGACCGGAGTTTGTCCCTCTCAAGTAGCTTCTGACGGCTCGTTGGAAGTCCCTTGAGGAATGCACATTGAACTTAAGCGCGCCCCCGGGGCTCTTCATGGCTTGCTCTGAGGCACGAAGGATCTTTGATCACGCCAAGGCAACTGCTTGAAGAAAACGACTTTCTACCTGATCACTCCGGACAATACCGGTTGGTATACATTGGAGGCCGCATTGTGCGACTTGAATCTCAAAGCAACTGGATGCCCACTATGAAAACATTTGAATACGAGGGGGAGCAAAGGACAATCGAGCACTTCATTCGAGAGATTGAGAAATCGAAAGCAATTCTAAGTGCCAAAGGAGGTCGGCCACACAAGACGTTGAGGATGATAGATCCTGCCGAGGGAGACAAAGTGCTGGACGTAGGATGCAACTACGGGCCTTGGTCTTTCTTCCTGCACGAAAGAGGATTTGACGTCACGGGAGTGGACCTCTTTCAAAACCAGATAGATATTGCGAACGACCTCAAGGCCGAATTGAAGATTGATGCTGATCAATTGCGATTTCGTCAGATGGACTTCTTGAAATCCGATTTTGAGGATGGTTGCTTCGACTATGCATTATTTCTGGAAACTATTGAGCATGTCAAGAATCCCACAGGTTTTCTGGACGAATTTATGAGGGTTTTACGACCCGGGGGTTATCTCATAGTATCCACTCCAAATGCCCTCAACACCTACTACATACTCAAGCAGCTCTATCCGAATCTATCGAAACTGTTCAAGAGCATAGACAGTGAGGACGAGGACACTGGTACTCATCTGGATCACATATACGCTTGGGACATTTTTTCTTTCTATCGTCTCTTGCGCCGGAGTGGTTTCAACTATGTTCAACATGAGTTCGCGGGCTTTGAAGTGCCCTTTCTGCTCACCGTGCCCTTTAACATCCCGGTCCTATCCAGATTTTCGCGCACGATGATTTTCAAGGTGCAAAAACCAATCTTACCAGTACAAGTGTGAAATGGAACTTGACAGAGGCGATGAACACTGATCGGCATAAACTGTATCCCGGCTTTCGGCGGATAGTCAGAGTTACCTTCTCTTCCAAAGTGCTCGACTTGTGCACTCAGACTCTTGAGATCCCCTGACGCAAGACTGTTTGTGATGAGACGCTTGTAAACACCACAGGAGGAATTCCAAAAGTGACTGAGACCAGGCACTATGGTTCAAAAGTCTTGATCTATTCCTATGCAACTTTGGCTTTCTACTTGCTGAAGTTTCTCTTGGTCCCAGTTCTCGCAAGGAACCTTGGACTGGAGGCGTATGGTATCTGGTCTCAGATCTCAGCGGCAGTCGATCTGCTCGTGCCGTTTTGCCTTTTGGCGCTTCCGGACGCGTTCGTCAGGTTTTCGGCGGACAAGACTGCCAAGAGTGAAATCGCGGCAAACTATTACACCGTTCTCTTTTTCATCATCGCTATGGGAGCTTTGGTTTCAACGCTCTATTTGGTCATGTCGGGCTTCATTAGCTCCAATTTCATACGCGCAGAAGGAAAGGTACTCGCTTTGGTGCAGGCTTCATCCCTGGTTCTGTTCTTCAGTTGCCTGAGTCAATTCACGACAAACTTCTTCAGGACTTTTCAACGTGAATTTGCGTACCCACTGTTTCAGTTGTTCCAGGCTGGTTGCACGATACTCATTTTTCTCGTCATGCTCGGCCAGGGATATGGATTGTTTCAGACTATTCTTGTTCTTGCCCTGATGCACTCATCCATATTTTTGGTAGGACAATTCCTCATCCAGAAGGAAATAGGGTGGAAGTTACCAAATCCGAAACTTCTTAGAATGTTTCTGTCCTATAGTTTGCCACTTTTTCCTCTCTCTATATTGGACTGGTTCATCAACGTCTCGGATCGCTATGTGATCGGATATTTTCTTCCAATCACCGAAGTGGCCAAATATTCAGCCTGCTACACGGTCGCGATGGTTATTATGCTTTACTATACTCCTTTTTATGTATTCTTGTCCCCAAAGCTCGTGCAATTATGGCAGGCGGACGACCACCTCACCTTGAGAAAAGTACTGCGGTATTCCAACAAATTTCCGCTCATCCTTGGCATCCCGACCGTATTTGGGTATGCCTTCCTCTCTAACGAAATTCTCAGACTGTTGACGGGGGAGAACTTTTTCATTTCCCCTTGGATAGGGCCATTCATATGCAGCGGTTACATATTCTACTACATCGGATGGTACTATGTGCAGATTTTTGCGCTTTCGAAGCGTACGAAATACACAACCGTCGGCTACATTGTCGCGGCTATTGTCAATTTGGCCGGCAACATCGCACTCGTGCCTCAGATTGGAATCCTCGGGGCAGCATTCAGTACCATGATCACATTTCTGGCGCAGATGATCTACTACATTATACGGTCAAGAAAATTCTATGACATACAATTGAAGTGGGATTTTCTATGGAAACTCTTGGCTTCATCGTGCATCATGCTGCTCTCGATGATTCTGACAAAACCGCTTCTATCGTCTTTCGGTGACCTAGGATTCTTGCTCCTCTCAATCGCAGTGGGCTCTGCTACATACTGCGCCTGCATACTCTTGATGGGAGTAATCAAGACGGAGGAAATCAATTTAGTCAAGAGCCTGATTCGCCCTGGTTGACTTCATGTGACGGTTGTTTGGCACGTCCTGCGTATGTCTTTCCGATCAACCGTGCCTGGGTGGTACCATTAACCAACTAAATCAAATCCACACATGTTCTTGCTGTAGGTTGCAAGGCCGTTCCTCGAGGCCTTTGGTAACCTTGGTGCTGTTGCCACCCCAGTCGCGCTCGGTGTCACTATGTATGCGTCTTGCACAGTTGGTTTCAGGATCTTGACGAAGGAGGACTTCGAACTCGTGCGAAGCATGCCCCCAGCCGGCGTGCTTAGATTGAACGTGAAAGGCTGGTCTGGACGGTTGCCGACGGTACATGGCTGCAAGCCAAAACACCTGAGGTCCCTCGCTTCAGATGTGAATTGCCCGACAGCTGCCAAAGTCTCTGGTTGCTCAGAGCCTTCCAAATAGACGAAATTGAGATGTGAGGAGCCTGATGTCACCGAGGGAGGTCTGCGCGATTCGCCACAGGGCAATGCAAACACGGTTCTGTTTTCACCTCTGCTCGAGTCGTTTTTTTCCTGTAATAGCTCCCGATTTTTCACTACTTTCATAGCGCGGGATTTTGGTTTCCCAGAATTGCCCGGTAGCTCCCATCTCGCGAGTTGGAACATTCACGGTTGGAAGCAATTCAATCGGGTTTCTTTTTGACACACTAACTTGGATCGTTGATGCTTGTCATTCCACATGTGTTGATAGCTTTAGTAATTGTCTTTGTTTGCGGCTTTGGCCTTGTCGCCTTATTGCGTGTGCTCCACAAAGGGGAAAAACAACACTTGGAGGTTGCCCTTCTTGTCCCTGTTGTCGGTTACGCCGCATCGCAGATTGCCTTTTCCTACTTGTACGGCTGGCTCCTTAACTCGCAACGGGCTGCGATAGGCGTTAGCCTCATCGCAGCGTCACTAGGTATTGTTTGTCTCGTCATTTGGGTTTTTGCTCCTAGTCGCTTGCGCGATTCTTCGCGGTCACTGGTCCCATCGAAATCAGACCGGACGCTTCTCCTGGCGCTTGCAGGGATTGTGGTCCTCTCATCCTGGCTCTACATTTACCTTGGCGAAACGCATTACTACCATTCGGGCAATGAGGACTTCTTCGATGCAATCGAGGGAGGAGAGGCCTTTATTCAAAACCGGCCTCTTGAGCAGTTGCAGAATGACTACAAGGGAGACATCAGGCTACAGTATACCAGTCAGGCGTTTTGGCGTCTCGTGCTCGGTGTCAATGGCATGGATGGATTCGCACTTCAATCGATCCTGAACCTCCTTCTCACTGCAACATCCGTCTATTGGTTGGTCCGATATGTTCTCGGCGTCCTTCCCCGGGCTTCTTCTCTGCTGGCATTTTTGTCCGTCGCGGCCAATTTCTACTTCACCACGTATCTTGCTGGACATGTTGGTTCAATGATGTACGGCTCAGTCGCTCCGGTCCTCTTGGGACTGGTGCTGGCTTGGGGCCAGAGAAAATTGTCCGCAGTGTGGCTGATGATGGCGGCCCTTCTCTTCGGATTTCTCTCGATCACATATCCCGGTCCATTCACCTTTCTTCTCCTCCCGCTCATCGCCTGGCTCTTGCACGAGCGGCTATTCAAGCCTCTGGATTTGTGGCGACGGATTGCTGCGATCATCGGGATTGAAACTTCAACCCAAACGGGTTTTCGGATTCAACCGAGACACCTCTGGAGGCTCATCATTCTTGCAACACTCGTCGTGGTAGTCTCAATTGGCTTGGTTGATTGGGCGCGACTCTACCTCCAGGAACACAAACTCTATCAAGCGCTCGTGCTGAGAACACGAGTAACCTGGAGGATCGCATTCGAAAAGGAAATCTGGACAATCCTCTGGGGTCTCTGCCCATCCAATCTTGTGGGCACAGCTTCCTTTCTTCCTTTCTTCGTGCAGAATCCACGTCTTGGAGAAACGGCCCTCGCCATTGCCTTGATCTTGTCTGGACTCACCTTCGTCGCTGCCTGGTCGCTCAAATCCAAGACGGAGTTCCAATATTTTTTTCTCTATGTGTTCCTGATCCCAGCGTTCTATCTCATGATGGCGAACTTCTGGGGCTCGCCTTACTACACTTATAAGTTTCTCTATACAAATTTTTTCGTCGTGGTGATTGCCCTCGGGGTTTGGCTCATTGACCGGGTCTCCTCGGCGGCAGGATGGCGGAAAGTCTTGTGGCTTGCGATCCCGATCCTTGTCATCAGCGTCAATCTGCTCTGGGACGTTTCTAGGGCCGTCCAGCTCATTGAAAGGCCCTATCATCAGAGGGCGAAAATCGCCGATTTTAGATCCCAATTCAAAGATGACCGGCTTCGGACCGATGCAATTGATATTCCGGATCCGACAGATGCTTTGGTGGTTGGTTACATACTTCAGCGCCAGTGGTTTTCCACCCAGCCGCGCACGACGGCTCCTGAGCTCGTCCAACTCGAAAAAGAAAAGTCGGTGGCTTATTCCACCCTTGGACGAGATAGCGTTATCTATACAAATGGAATGCTGCGCATGATCAAGCGGCCTTCGTCGGACGACATCATTCTCACAAGTAATTATGGGACTGACCACTTCTGGCCCTGGAGAATTACCTGGGTGGGGAATGAGATTACCGATTTGTCCGTCACGTTTGGGCAGTTTGTCCGCGAAGCCGTAGACTTCGTCAAGAAATCCGGGAATGGGAATCAGACGTACGTTGACATGCGCATGCCACACATTTATGCTTTGATCTCGCGTGAAATCAAGAACCAAGGACTTGTTCTGCAGGATGATCCCATGAAAGCGATCTGGTTCCTGCGCCAGAAATTCACGCGGTTTTCTCCGGATTGGCAGGTCAGGACGCAGACGTACTTGAAGGCGACGGGAAATGAAAAAGTGGTTTATGAAAACAGGATGTTCGCGGTCGTGGAAAGGCCGCAAGGCCCACCGAGATTTTCACCTGTCGTGAGTCCCAATATCGAGGAGACCACCCTTGCGACCATGCTTCGTGCGATCAGGGAGAGGGGAAACGCCGTTTATATCGACATGCCGCCGAATGAACTCATCACCGCTTCCGTACGCCAATTCCTGCTTGACAAAGGAGTTTCGGTCGTTGAAGCGCACCGGACCACGTTATTCCTTCGGCTTTCAATACACTCTGGCCTTGAGAGCTTCCGCTTCAGATCCTTTATGCATACGAATGAAGAGACGATCTGGCTGAATCCTGACTGGGAGAATACATCGAGGAGAGTCACTGTGGGGTTGCGTTTGGTCAAGGTCCCGTTGGAAGGACGGATTCAAATGGACACGAGGGCACTCCAGTCCATCAGATACTGGTATTTGACCGCAGGCGGGGCGTTTGACTTCTGTGTCTCATTGCTGAATTTGTCTGATCGCGCACACTATCTTAGACTTCTGGTGGCTCCGGGACCTGGTATTGACTTCACCAGTTTTGATCTCCTTTTGCGCGCATCCGATGAGCGTATCTTGAAACGATGGCCCGTTTCCGGTGCGTCAGCCTGCATCGATGTGCGACTGGATGATTCAACGCTCATCTCGAGAAAAGCATCTGTGCTCAATTTCGAAGGTGAGAATCTGATCGGCCATTCGCTGCTGCCGTCGGATGAACGGCTGCTCAATTATGGTGTCCTCGCAGTCGAGCTCACCGATTCGATTGATCACTACTCCGAAGAGATGCTAGCTGCCCTCAATCCGAGGGTCCGACTTCATTTTGATGTCCTGCAGAGCAAGTTGGCGGCGTTGGACAACTACTACGACATCGTCGAGGAAAAGAGCAAAGAGAAGTTGTGGTTGGGTGTCGGATGGTATGATGTGGAGACTCAGAATGACAGACCATTTCGGTGGGTCGGCAGGAGCGCACAGTTTGTTGTCGTGAATCCCTCTCCATCCATGCGATTTCTGAACATAGACCTTGAGCAAGGTCCGTCCCTGAAAGGGAAGGAGACCTTGGTGGATGTGATTCAGGATGGAAAGATCATCGACAAGTTCTCCTTGACAGGGCGAATTACGAAGAAGGTGGAGCTCAAACGAGTCACTGGAAACCAGAGCCTTGTAGTCATCCAAGTGGAAGAATCCGGACGGAAGATCCCCCAGGATCCTCGTCGGTTGGATTTCAGGGTTTTTGAGGCCTCACTATCGCCGCAATGATCGGTTGAAGAGCAACCGAGCTCGCCAGAGGGGCAATGATTTGTCGGCAGGCAACTTCTTGGAGAATGGTCCAACAATGAAGGAACCGGCACCGTCTATCAGTATTGTGACCGCAGTGTTGAACTCGGTGGACAGGATTGGCAGGTCGATTGAGTGTCTTGCATCCAGTAAGCGGGATCAAGTGGAGTACATTGTTGTCGACGGAGGCTCGACGGATGGAACGCTGGATGTCGTGAGAGAGCATGGACAGCAGATTTCAGTCTGGCTCAGTGAACCGGATGAAGGAATAAGCCATGCATTCAATAAGGGAATTCGAATGGCGAAAGGGGAGATTGTTGGTCTCCTCAATGCAGGTGATTGGTACGAATCGGGAGCCCTCGTCGCTGTCGAGGACGCATTCGATGCGAATCCGGAGATCGAGATTCTCTGTGGCGCCATTCAGTTCTGGGAAGCAGGTTCCCGGACGATCGTAGGCCTCCCGGTACCGGACAGACTGGAGCAGGAGACCTCAGTATATCACCCGGCAGTTTTTGTGAGAAAGACAGCGTACATGAAGTATGGCGAGTATGATGAAACCTATCACTACGCGATGGACTATGAACTTTTGCTCAGGTTTAAACATGCCGGAGCCAAGTTTTTGGCAGTGGACAAAGTACTGGCAAACATGAGCCTGGATGGCATATCATACAAGAACTGGTACAAGGGGTTGAGGGAGGTGAGAGTTGTTAGATCGCGATACAGTTCGCCTATCAATGTCGCTTATCGTCATTGGTTTGCCGTGATCAAGAATTTGATTGCACGTGAGTTGAAGTGCCTCGGGTTGGTCAAAATCTACCAGTCCTACTGGCTTATGCGAAACAGGCGGATGGCGAACCAATCACCTTTGAAATGACGCAATGATTTCAAAAACCCTGGCGCTTCGCCTGTTACCGTTTGTGTATTTTCTCGGAGTCTCTTTCCCGCACCACTACGTTTCCGACTTGTTGGAGAAATACCTGTTAATTCCGTTCGGCATGGATGCTGTTCAAGCAGGGGCGAACTGTGCGACTGTCGTGCCGCTGTCCGTGCTTGTGCTGGTGGTTGGGCGCATCGTCTATGTGCAGCGTGCCCGTTCGAAGCAGTTCCTGTTTGCCTGCGTGGTAGCACTTGCTCTGATCTGGATCGCAGATCGTGACCTGCTCGTCAATAACATCGAGCGGATCCACTACGTGCAATATGCGTTGCTTGTTACTCTTCTCGCGTTTTCCTTGCGGGATGAGGTGTTGATCTTTCTCCTTTCTTGTTTTGCCGGCTTCATCGACGAATTGCAGCAATTTGTCTTGAAACCGAGTCACACGAACTACTTTGATTTCAATGATATTGTCTTTAATATTTTGGGAGCGATGTTGGGGATCTTCATCGTACAGAGTCTCTTCAGCCGGGGAGAGCGATCACCAACTGCGTACGACAGAAAAGTCCGGCTCGCTTTCGCCGGCACGGTTGCGGCGCTTGCTTTCGCCGTGATACTGGCTGCGAGCACAGGAAGGATCACACCCTACGCCGATGTGTCCCGCCCCGAGCGTCAGGTTTTCGCGTCGGTGAACGGCAAGATGAGTTTCATACTCTCTTTTGAAAAGAGCGAGAGCTTTTGGACTGTCGCAGACAACAAGAAGGAATTCCATACGCTTAATCCGTACGAAGGGCTGCTTGCCGTTGCGACGCTGTTGACGTTGGGGTGGTGCGGGGTCCGCTTTCTCAGGCGATCCTCAAGAGTAGACCCGTATAGCCAGCATTTCTTATCAGCCACCTGACCAGACTCATGGTATCCGAACAAGACATATTGGTGCTTATTCCGGCATTCAATGAGCAGGACCGGATCGGGGCTGTCATCGTAGATGCCCGTCGTGAGATGCCCAAAGCGAAAGTGCTTGTTGTCGACGACGGTTCATCCGACAACACAGCCGATGTCAGCCGAAGCGCCGGTGCTCAAGTCGTCAGCCATCCATTCAACCTGGGTGTCGGGGGAGCGCTTCAGACCGGATACAAATTCGCTGTCCAACGGGGATTCCGGTATGTCATCCAGCTGGATGGCGACGGGCAGCATTCCCCGGCCTTTCTCCGGACTTTCCTCTCTCAGCTCAATGAGACTGAAGCTGACCTGATTATCGGGTCCCGGTTCATTCGTGGCTATAGTGTGAAGGGCGGCTTTTTTCGCACAGCGGGGAACGCTCTTTTTGCCAAACTCCTTTCCGCGTTGATTCGCGAGAGGTTGACGGATCCCACCTCGGGTTACCGGGCATTGAAAGCTACCGTGCTTCAGTTTTGCGTCCAGGATACGTACGGCTTCGATTATCCGGATGCCGATTTCCTCCTCACCCTTCATCGGGCCGGCTTCAAGATGGAGGAAATACCTATTGAGGTTGCTCCAAGGAGCGGTGGGATGTCCCAGCACAGCGGATTGGCGCCGATCTACTACATGATCAAGATGTTCCTCTCCATATTCATCATCCTGCTGAGAAAAAGAACTGTGAACCGAACGTGATTGGAGGGATCCCATGTCCTTGAGATTGAAAATCTTCGTTACGGTGCTCGGCTTCATGATCCTTGTCGGAATTGTAGAGTTGGTCCGGAGGAGGAAACTCAAAGAGGAATACTCGTTCATCTGGCTCATGACTGGTCTCTTTTTCGTCGTGCTCGCGCTGGATGCGGATGTCCTGTCCTGGATCTCTGAACTCGTTGGAATCGCACTACCCGTCAACACCCTCTTCTTCATGGCGCTGATTTTCATTTTTCTCCTTTGTCTTTATTTCTCCCTTCGAATATCAGCGTTGACTACGCAGCTCAAGAACCTGGCTCAGCAGTTCTCGCTCCTCCACTCTGAACACACAGATGGCAAGAAGGAGAAGGACGCTTGACACGCCCGGGGGATAAGCGACGGATGATGAGGAGACATTGCTAGTGGGAAAACGACACAAAGAGGTGCGCGGGCCTGAAATACAGAAGAGGGGGGGGGCGTGGACCCTTTTCTCACTCGGTCCGGGCCTTCTCGTAATTGCCATTGCAGGCGTGATCGCCTATTCAAATTCCTTCCTGGCGACATTCCATTTTGACGATGAAGGATCCATCGTCAACAACCCGCTTGTTCACACCCTCAGCAACATCGGAGGGATCTGGCACAGGTATCCAACCCGGTTCTTGACCTACCTTTCCTTCGCATTCAATCATAGAATCGGTGGTCTAAATGTCCTTGGGTATCATGTCATCAACGTGCTGCTGCACCTGGGGTGCGGTTTCTTCGTCTTCCTTCTGGTGCGTCGGATTGTTGAGATCCTATCCTCCCAGGGGAGGCTCAGAGGAGACCTTCGCTACGCTCCTCTTTTCGCTGCCCTCGTTTTTGTGCTTCATCCTGTACAAACCCAGGCTGTCACGTACATAGTCCAGCGTGCCACTGTCCTTGCCGCCTTTTTCTATCTGGCGTCTGTTTATTTTTTTCTTGAGGGACGCTGGAGTCAGGTTGTCAGCGGAAAAGTCAGGAACAGAGTTGCCTTCTTTTGGCTTTCCGCTCTCGCCGGATTGATGGGACTCTTGTCCAAAGAGACGATCCTTACACTTCCGTTTGCTCTTCTTTTTGTGGATTCGTTTCTTATTGCTTCGGGTAAAACTTTCAACTGGAAGTTCGGGCTTGGGCTGCTCCTCTTATTCCTGGCGTTTTCGCTTGCCATGATTCGCCTCAATCTTGTCTCGCTCGAAGATGCGCCGACGATCTCTCAAATCAAGTATATCAGTACCCAACCTCAGGTAATACTGACCTATCTACGTCTCGCGATTCTGCCCTACAATCAGAACCTCGACTACGATTTTCGGATAGCACAGTCTCCCTTCGAGGTCGGGACATTGGTGAGCCTCGGTGCCATCATTTTCCTGGTTGTTCTAGCTGTCTGGCTCTTCAACCGCGAGCGGTTGATCTCGTTTGGCATCGCCTGGTTTCTGCTTGTCCTTCTCCCTGAGTCGAGCATCTTGCCGCTTGCGGACGTGATCTTTGAGCACCGGATGTACCTTCCGATGTTCGCGTTTTCCCTGGGGGTTGTTGTGCTGATGGCACGATTACAGCGCATCACAAGCCAGAACATGATCGTAATGTCTCTGATGGTGGTGGTCGTGATTCTTGGATATCTCACGTTCGAACGGAATAAGGTCTGGTCGGATGAGGTGACATTGTGGGGTGACGTTGTCTCCAAATCACCTGCGAAGGCACGTGGGTACAACAACAGGGGGAGAGCTCTCGCCGAAACAAAGAGGTTTCAGGAATCGCTGGCTGATTTCAACCGAGCGTTGTCGATTGACCCTGCAAATTCTGATTCCTATAACAACCGAGCCAACGTACTGGTCCAAAACGGTTATCCGGACCAGGCGATTGCTGATTGTGACAGCGCTTTGAGATATCCTCCACCGCTTGACTATCAACTTGGCATGATCTATTTCAATCGGGGAACCGCCTATCTTCGAAAGAACCAGGTTGAACGCGCGATCACTGATTTCAATGAAGCACTCGCTCTGAGCCCAGGTCACGAATCGGCTCTCTTCAATCGTGCAATAGCATTCGCTGCCATAGGCGATTACGAGCGGGCGATCACGGACAATACGTCCGTGCTTCAAATGAATCCTGGCCACGTCAAATCACTCAACAACAGAGGGATCGCGTATCGGGAACTTGGCAAACTTTCTGAAGCGTTGTCCGATTTCAACTCGGCGATTCGTTTGCAGCCGACCTATGGTCAGGCATATGTGAATCGCGGAATTGTCTGGACCCTCAAAGGAGATCTGCAGCGAGCTGAAGCAGATTTCAATTCCTGCCTTGCCTCGCTTCCGCGAAACGCAGAAGCGCTGTACCGGAGGGGAGTGGTCCGCTTCCGGAAAGGTGATCTGCAGAGGGCGGTTTCTGATTTTGATCAGGCTCTTTCGATTAATCCCGGTTTGACTTCGGCCTCGATCGAACGGGAGCGAGCACTCAAGGAGCTTCAGAGGAGAGGAAGAGTCAATTGACTTTGAATGTACCCGTTCTCGATTCCCTGACCAAAGGAGCCCGACCGCTCCACTTCCGCCTGGTGCTGCTCGTTGGCTTCGAAGTGGTTCTGCACGGGTTTGCTTGCTAAGATCTGGAAGCGTCAAATGCAGCGCGCAAGCCTCGTATTTGGAGGGGGATTCAGATAATTCGACCAGGCAGCGCACTGATTGATCCATCTCACATCTCACCGCAATACCCCCCTGTTTCTAAAAAAAAGCTTGACATTGGTCCTCCCTCCTAGTATCTTGGCATTACCACATTTATCGTGTCAAGTATCGACGTGGTTCCCCAAACCTGCCGTCGATAGAAGTATCAGAGAGTTTGCCTTTCCCCGGAGGCCAGACTCCCGCAACCGGCTTAAATGATATACCTAAACAGTCCCCCGGTTGAAAAAACACTTGACAACAATTCAGAATGTATCTATATTGACGCCACGTTAATGCATCGCGTCATCCTTCTGTACAGTCGCGGCTCTGGTCTGTACATGATGTGTGGAATAGGGAAATCACCAATTAACCATTCACTTTTCATCTAACAGAATCTCAATAGACACTTTGATACACATTCGCACTGTATACAGATACTTGTTGTTCCCCACTTTGAACAATTCACTCGCACTCTAAACTATCAAAGGAGCGTGATCAATGCAGCGTGCTGCTATCAACACTTCGTAAACTAGTCATGGTTTTCCTCGGCACGTCTGCAAAGTGCAGATGAGACGAGTGAATGAGGAAATTGTCTTCGTGACTCCCCGGCATGAGGACAAAGTGGGTAAGAGAAAGTAGTTGGGTAAAAAGTAAACGAGTAAATAAGCAAAGATGTGGTTTCAGAAGTTTTTGTTGTCGCTGTAAATCTAATTAATCTCTAATCGGAGGAACAATGAACACAAAGAACCTTTTTAAGCTTGGCGCGATGGTTGTTGTGTTGCTTGTGCTGGCCTCGGTAAGCGTGTTCGCTCAGCAGTTGTCGACGGTGTATGTCGATGTGACGAACGGCTCCGACACCTACACTGGAGCCAATCAAACCAACTCGCCGGCAGGCACCGGTCCCAAAGCAACGATTGATGGAGGCTTGAAAGCCGTTGCGAACGGTGGCACGATTGTCCTGTATGCGGGCACATATTCAGAAAGCGTCGATATCAAGACACAGACGTCTTATCCTGGTATGGTTGCTGGCAGCACGTTGACAATCCAGCTCGCCACTCTTAATTCCAATGGCGTGGTCTCGGTGACAGGCGCTAGCGGATTCATTTATGAAGTCTCAGGAGGCACGCTCAATATTACCACTGTATCAAGCAGTGAGTCCTTGACTCTTTCGCAAAACATGCAGCTCGGCAACAGCACGAACAATTCGACGATGAATATCGGCAATTCGAATTATTTTGTTTTGGCCAGCGGCAAGACACTTACGATGTATGGAACCTCAAGCTTGTCAAACGCTGCCCCGAAGAAGGGCACAAACCTCACGTTAGTGTACAACGGTGACGGCGATGTAACTGCTGGACCCGAAGCCAATTACGGTTCGTATGGCTCAGGTACTTTGACGTTTAGCAAAACCTCTGGAACAGTGACCATGCCCTATGCTATCACTGCGGCCGGTGGTGTTTCGGTAACCACTAATTACGGTGCGACTTTTAGCGGCACCGTGACGTTGGGAGCTAGCGACATAGTGAATGCCGGTACGGGTACTCTCACATTCAATGGTGCTCTGAACCAGAAACTGGCGTCAGCCGGTGTTGATGGTGACGATATCGGTACTATCGTGAACTCTGCCGCGGGCAAGATCTATGTGAATGCTGGTGCGACATGGACCAGCAGCTGGGGATCCTTGACGACGTTGAACAGCGTTGTCTATCCTCAAATCACATATCAGCGGATGATCGAGAATTCCTCCTCTGGAACGATATCATTTAGTTCCATTGGGCTTGTTTCTTATGATACCGTTGCCACAGTCGTGGTGACAGCTTACAACAATGGTGGTACTCTTACTCTGGGTACTGTGACAGCTACCGCTACTGCCGTTTATGGTGGCACAGTCAATCTTAATGTTAACAACAACGCCGCTGCGGGCACGGTGAATGTCGCGGGTGGCACGTTGCGTAGCTCGCTTACAAACGTAAGTAGCGCGACTGTTAACATGACAGGAAACACGACAGTTGGTGGCGCCGTTTCTAACAGCGGAACGATCGCACTTGGATCAAACACGCTGACGCTAACGGCGACATCTGGCACACAATCGTTGGGCACTATTACAGGAAACGGGACGGTCGCCGTGTCCAAAGCTGGTACGACTCTGAATGCCACGTCGATCCCGACCCTTACCATCGCGGGTAGCACGACGGCCAACGGTATTGCGTCGATGAACAGCTTGACGATTACGGCCGGTACGTTCACTGTTGCATCCGGTACTAATCTAGTGGTCACCTCTGGCTCGACAACGCTGAGTGGCTCTTCGACATGCGGATTGACCATCAACGCCGGTCAGACGCTTACGACTGGCGGTTTCTCGCAGACGAACAGCAGCAGCACTGTCACATTGAACGGAACCTTGGATGTAAAGGGTGATTTCAACCGGACGGTTGGAACCTTTACGGCGGCAGCAACTTCCACGATTTCCTTCACTGGCTCTTCTTCTCAGTCGGTCAATGGCGGAACACTGTTCACAGTTGGTATCCTTACCTTCACGAACACTTCCGGCACAGTTACTCTGGGTCAGTCAATTCGCGCCCAAGGTAATGTGACGATCAACGCCAATACGAATGTTGCACTAGGCACCTTGAACATCATCCTCAAGTCAAACAACGCAGGCATGGTCAATAGCGGCTCATATACTGCGAGCGGCGGTGGTGGTGTTATCTTTGGTGGTGCAACGACCGTCTCCAATGGCGGAACGGCCCCAGTTACTGGTCAAACATTCCGGGGCACGGGCGTCTACTCGTATATAACAGTTGATGTTGGCAATGGCACTGATGTCCAGGCTAATGCCACCGGCACTGATGATGCGAAGTTTAATGGAATTCTGACGCTCACTTCAGGCAATATCAAGATTATGGCAGGCTCGTTTGGCCCAACAGGAACCTCTGCGAAGGTCATTCGTGATATTACCACGGGCTCCGGTAGTGACAAGGGCGTTTATTATACCGCCGGCACGCCGTGGAATACTAACTCTCCTCAAAACTATGATTTGCAGTATACAGGCTCGTTGACGACAACGAACACTCTGAATACTGCCGGTTCGACAGGAGCAGAGCTGAGTCTCGCGTACGTCAACAACCTGACGTTCTCAACGACTCAGACTTCGACGACAACTCCGAACGAGACTCGGTTGGAAATTGCCAGCGCCAGCGGGATCACCATCAATGGTGATCTGACCTTAAGCGCACCAGGCAGCAACAAAGTCAACCAGGTCCTCCTGCCGGCCCAGGACGTCACCCTCAAAGGAACTCTGACGGTATCTTCAGGCGCATCGTTGGGCCTGAATGATAACACGAAGATTTTCTACTTGACGGGCAGCAACAAGACTCACGCAATCGCCGGAACTGTCGGCTTGTTCCATCTTACGGCCAATGGGCAGTACGTTGTGGAGCAGGGCAATAGTTGCGCGATCAACGGCTCGACTGGATCGTCGGATGCCGCAACGTTTGCAGGGATCTCTTTCGAACCTGCCAGCGACGGCTACACGTTCTCGTCAACCAACCTCAAGGCAATCAATGGTGATATCAACGTTCAGAACCTGGCGAATGGCGGAGCGATCGGATCGTTTTCAGGTCCATCCGTCAAGAGTGGCGCGCAAGCAACAATTTCCATGAACGCGACAGATGCCGCTCTGACTGGGAACATTAACGTTGGTAACACAACAGTAACGCCAGCCGTGACTGTCACGATTAATGGCAGCAACTCATCGAGCCATACGGGCGCTATCACGCTTACGAATGGAACGTTGACCTATACGGGTGGCACGGTCACTAGCACCGTAACGCTTAGCAAGGGCACGTTCACGCTTGGCAGCAATATTACTGCCAACGGCTTGGTGACCCTCACTGACGCTACTCTGGCTCTTGGTGCAAACAAGCTCACGGAGAAGGGTGGTTTCACCAGAAACGGCACCCTTAGTACTGTCACGGGCACGGGCTCACTGGTAATGGGAGCCGCAAGTACCCTGATACCCGGCACTACATTCTCGATTGCAAATCTCGAGTTAGCACCGGGCTCAAGTAGCACAGCGACGATCGCCAACTCAATGGAGGTCACAGGTACTCTTACGCACACCTCTGGTAATTTGACATTGAGCGCAGGCGATCTTACAATCTCTGGCAATACTTACACCTACAAGCCGGCCACAGCTACCACCTTCACAACTGTGTCGCTGATCTTCAAGGGTTCGGCCCCCACGCTGACGCTGTCTTCGAGCCCGACTATACAGAAGCTCGAGGTCAATACGTCAGGGACGTTCACTCTGGCATCCGACAAGACCGGATCCGCGAACGTTCGTACCCTTACCGTCGCGACAGCCTTGACACAAACGGCGGGGACGATCGCGATCGGTGACAACACCCTTGCGACATCGGGCACTGCGACGTTTACGTATACCGCTGGCGCGTGGACAATGGGTGCTGGTTACCTGATCTGGGGTGGCAGCGGAGTAGAGACGCTTGGAACTGGCTTCGCGGTTGACAATCTTAAGCTCGCAACGAACAGCAACCTCTCGGCATCCACTGCGTTTACCGTGAACAAGAAGCTCTGGCTGAATTCTGGTACGTTGACAAACTCTGCTGGCAAATTGACGCTGGGTGATGGTTGCACTGTACAGCGCGATGCTGACGGTGCTACGCTGTCCGCGGCGCCGACATTCGCTGGTGCCGTGAGTGTTAGCTATCAGGGCGTCGGCATTGCAACAGCCGCAAATTTCTATGAGTTGAAGTCGTCAGTGACGAACTTCTCTGTTGGAAAGAGCGGAACCACCACGCCTACCGTGACTTTGCCGAAGGCGGTGTCTGTTAGCGGAACGTTGACATTATATGGCGTTCTGAACAACACCTCCACGAACAACATCACGATGGGCAACAACAGCACGATTGCTCTCGGACAGAATGGTACAACAGTTATCAACTCCACGGCTTTGGTCCTCGGCACTGGCGTCAATATCAAGTATGACGGTGCCACGGCAACCACGATCCGTGAGTTGGGAGCCCTCAATTCGGGCAGCACTGCCTATGCGTCAGCGACTGGTAATCTGACCTTTGCTTCAGGTACAGTCGTACTCGACAAGATCCTGACGATCGGCGGCACTGTGACCTTTGATGGCGGTAACTTCAACATGAACGGAAACGCAGTGACAGTCCAAGGGGACGTCACGCAGACCGAAAATAACGGATTCTTCACGAATACCGGCGCAGCTAAGAAGTTGACGTTCGCTGGTGTTAATACTGCCCTTAATCTGAATGCTGCTTGGTCAGTGCCTTCCGCTATCCAGGTCGCGTTGAGTAAGACTGCCTCCTCGAACACCCTCACGCTGTCTGGTGGGAACCTTGATTTCGCGACCAATTCGGCAACCCTTTACTTTGTGAAGGGGCTGTTGGTCACAGGGAGCAAGGTTGTAACGTTGAAGCAATCCAGGTCTGGCGGACAGCCGACCCAGGGCTTTGACCGCTCGGGTGTTGCGACTGGCGACGCTAGTCACGTTGTAGGCAGCGTCACGAAGTTCATTGACAATACATCAACACAATCGATTGATATCAGTAAGGTCGACTTCCCGGTGGGTTCATCGGCAACTGCACCATACTATCGCCCGATGAGCTTCTACTTCAAGAACACGCCGGCAAGTTCGATCAATCTGACAGTCGCTCACTTTGATGTGACACCAGATGGGACGAACGGTATCCCGCTTACGTCGGGAACAAAGCTGATCACGAACTACCCGCCGTTCTACTGGTACGCCAAGACAGACATCGCTCTTGCGCCTTCATACAAGTATGATCTCGAGGCGCAGGCTCAGGGTTACTCAGACTACGCTTCGGATGGAATTCAGAACATCCGGTTCGTACGACGTGACTCTGGCAGCGTGAACAACCAGTGGGTCCTCCAGGGTGCAGATAACACCTATGATAACTCAACGATCGCGTCGAACTGGCCGGTTGTGAAAGTTGTCGATGCAACGGGTGGTATCACCGGACAAGGATCCAGATTCACTTATAGTCAGATGGACAAGCCGCCCGCAGTGGCGATCACCAAGGTCGTCAATGGCGTTACGGTCACCGCAACCAAGAACAACATGAACGAAGGTGACACGCTGCAGTACACCTACACTGCGACGGATCCCGATATCGGCCAGTCTGCAACGTTGAGCGTCCAGTCGACGAACATCACCGGCTATACGTTCAATACGACGACTGGTGTCTTTAAGTGGAAGGCTGGTCAATTCGATGCTGGCACAAAGTACATCACGATTCGTGGAACAAGTTCGAGCAGCACGTCCAGCTTCACGGACAAATCGGACACACTCGTGGTTGCAAATGTGCCTGTAGCGCCGACGCTGGCTGCAATCAGGGATACATCAATTGCCGCACGGCAATCGCTGGCTCTGACACTCGTCGGTGCATCATCTGATACCGATCGTGTTGGTCCTTCCAAGTCAACGAAACTGAAATACTGGTTCGTCAGTGCCTCTCCGGTTCCGTCAGTTGCAGCAGCAGTCGATTCATTGACTGGTGCCTTCAGCTGGACACCGGCAGTCACTGATACATCATCCGCTGGTTTCACATTCTCTGTGAAAGTGAATGACGGCATCGCGGACGTTGTACGCTCCTTCAAGGTTATCGTTGTGAAGGCAAAGCGCGTTCCTTACTATGCGACTGCAAACGTTCCGCCAGCCACTGTCACTGCTGACATGGGCAAGGCGTACAACTTTGCGTATGCAGCTGCTGACTCTGATGGTTTGTCCCTCACATACTCGATCGTGAAAGCCCCTGCAGCTGCGACGATTGCTGCCGGCGTGCTGAACTATTATGTCCCATTTGCAGCTCCCGGGACGTATGTGGACACGATTACGGTGAGAGCAAGCAATGGTACACTGTCAAAAGATGCAACGACACTTCTTACTCGCAACTACAAGAACGCTGCACCGAAGTTCACAGCAAAGATGTCAGACGGGACCCTCAACGTTGGTGACACCCTGCGGTTCACCTATGCAGCGGCTGATTCCAACGGCGACGCCCTCCGGTACTATGGAATTCAATACCCGGGTGGCGCAAAGGTCGATTCTGTCGCTGGTTCGTTCTTCTGGGTAGCAGCTTCACAGCAAACAGCTATCTACGTGATCAAGACCCGTGTTACAGACAACCAGGGCGGCGCCGACACAGTATCCGCACAGATCCTAGTGCAGGTTCTGCAGGTCAACGTCACCGGTTCTGTGACATACAACGGCGGTACGGTACCGGTTAATGGCGTTTCAGTGACGATTACTGGTGGCATCGCGCCTCAGGTCGTTACGACGAACACCAACGGTGCCTATACAACCGATCCTAACAAGCTGAACTCTGGTACCTATACATTCAGCTTCGCGAAGACCGGTGGACATCCGACAGTGTACACGAACGCTGCTGATGCTTTGAAGGCCGCGTTGTACTCAGTCGATGCCACGACGTATCCGCTCGGTGCAAACAATCTGTTGGCTGCCGACGTGAACAACGACGGCAATGTCAACTCCGCTGATGCGTTGCAGATCATGTTGCGCTACGTCGGTTCCGTAACATCCTTCGCCAAGGGCGACTGGATCTTCGTGCCGACAGTAACCAGCAAGACTCTGACAAACGCTGACTTCGTCAACAACGTGGTTGCAATCGCGGTTGGCGATGTCAACAGTGATGCACAGGCAGGTGGCGCATACTTCGCAAAGGTCGATGGTCAAGCATCGGTTGTTGCTGAAGCAGGCAAAGCTCTGCGTGTCAATAGCTCAGATGCGTTCGAAGTTCCAGTTCGAGTGAAAGCTGCAGCGAGCTTCGGCTCCATGTCGCTTGCGTTCCAATACCCGGTTGAATCCGCCACCTTCGTTGGTGTCCGTGGTCCAGAGGGTATGGTCAGCGCAGCGAACAATGGTATGGTCGCCGTTGCATGGTTCAACGCAGAAAATGCAATGAACCTGAAGGATAACGACGCGGTCGTAACACTCCGCTTCAAGCCGACAGCCAGCATTAAAGATTTCAGCTTGACGCTTGATCCGAACAGCCAGGTCACCGATGCCAAGGGCACAGTGCTCAGCGGTATTGGTCTGGAAGTTCCTGCGGTTGATGGTTCGATCCCGACTGCATTCGCAATCGGCCAGAACTATCCGAACCCGTTCAATCCTTCCACCACGATCCAGTACGACCTGCCGGTTGCCGGCCACGTAACATTGGTGGTCTACAACATGCTCGGTCAGGTTGTTGACAAGCTGGTGAATGATCAACAGAATGCCGGTTCATACAAGATTCGCTGGGATGCTTCCAAGATGTCCAGCGGTGTGTATCTCTACCACATCACTGTTGATGCTGGAAAGCAGACCTTCAAAGAGGTCCGTCGAATGGTCCTTCTGAAGTAAGTAAACCAAGCGTCCCGGCTCCAGCCTCGGCTGGAGCTGGGATGTTCTTGAGCAATGATTTTCTCATTATAGGGGAAGTTCAATCATGCGAAAACTTACGACAGTAGGATTGTTACTGTTGGTATTCGTGGGATTGGCGATGGGTCAGGTTACATTGAGCTTACCTACTCAGACGGCCGCTAACGGGACTGCGCTTGCGCTACCTGTTCAGGTGACGGGGTTCAACCACGTTGGCTCCTTTAGCTTGACAATTAGCTTCGACAAGAACGTTCTGACATACACCGGGACTGCGAATCAGCCCACCTTTGGTATTTTCAACGGAACACCGGCCGCAACGGCTAATACCAACGGCACTGTGAGCATCTCCTGGTTCAACGTCAGCCCTGCTCTGAATATTGGTAGCGGCACGCTTCTCAACCTCCTCTTTACATATAAGAGCGGGACGAGTGCGCTGACGTTCACCAGTACGACTCCGAGCAGTATCACGGATTCCCTCGGTACCAATCTTACAGCAACGTATACAAATGGGTCGGTCTCCGGACTCCCATCAACGATCAGTTTGGCCAGGGTTGTCGGTGATCCGGGTGATATCTTTGTCCCGGTTACCGGTGCAAACCTGAAAGGTCTTGGGTCTATTTCGCTCAGGATCGCATATGATACGTCAAAAGTCACGTTTGTCGGCCTGACGAATCCGGCGCTCCCGTTCAACGCGGGAACACCCTCTGCAGGTATCGTGGCGCTGTCATGGTTCAGCACAACACCATTCAGCCTCAACTCCGGCAAGCTGACTGATCTTAAGTTCACATTGAAAAAGGACTCTACGGATCTCACGATCCAGGGAACGAGCCAGGTCACCGATTCCGTTGGCAATAACGTATCCATCACGTATGTCAGCGGCAAAATCGTGAAGACTCCGGCTCCTCCGGTTGGATTAACGTTGGGTTCGGTACGCGGCGTTCCAGGCAAGGATGTTTCAGTCCCGGTAAGCGTCGTGCAAATGAACAACATTGGATCAATTTCGCTGAAAGTCACTTATGATCAAACGAAGCTGACGTTCAAGCAAAT
Source organism: Ignavibacteriales bacterium (assembly GCA_026390595.1). NCBI lineage: Bacteria > Pseudomonadati > Ignavibacteriota > Ignavibacteria > Ignavibacteriales > Ignavibacteriales bacterium. The sequence goes on along the minus strand of JAPLFQ010000030.1, from coordinate 173,972 downwards.
CTCCAATTTCGCCGGCAGCGGTTTTGTCACGAACGCCTCCAATGGCGTGTTGTCGTTTGCGTGGTTTGGGACTTCTTTCCTGAATATCGGTACCGGAAAGCTGATGGACGTGGTGTTCACGTATGCTGGCGGCTCGTCTGTGGTTGGCTTCAATGCAGCCCAATCCCAGGTATCCGATGGCGTTGGATCAAATCTGTCAGTGACATTCACAAATGGCTCGGTGGATCAGGATAACGTTCCGAAGTTCACTGTCATTGCAGCGAAGTCAGTTGCACAGGTTGATACACTCAGCTTCAGCGTTCTCGCAACGGATGCGGACGCAGGCGATGCCCTGACCTACACGACTGGGACTCTGCCGGCACGCGCGACGTTCAACGCGACAACGAAGACCTTCAGCTGGAATCCATCACTCTCTACCACACCCGGAGTCTACAACGTGATGTTCTATGTTGCTGACCCTGTGGGTGGAATGGATAGTCTTACAGTACCCATCACAGTCACTGCATCGAATCGGAAACCTTCGTTTGTCAACAAGCTGGCAGACGCCACTGCAACGGAAGGTGTTGCGTTGGCATTTACCTACACAGCGACCGATCCGGATGCCAACACGACGCTCACGTACACCCTGGTCAGTGCACCGGCCGGAGCGACGATAACGTCTGCTGGTGTCTTCGCATTTACGCCGACCGCTGCATCGCCGAGGCTGAGTGCGATTACCGCAGTAGTCAGTGACGGTTCACTCACAGATACGGCAAAAGCTGTGATCACGGTCAATCACAAGCCGGTGTTTGTTGCAAAGACGCCTGCAACGTTGACGACTGCTTCCCAGAATAACATCGTAGCATTTACCGCCCGCGGCAAAGATGTCGATGGCGGAGTGCTGCAGTATACCTGGAAAGTCAACAACGTCGTTGTGAAGGGCCCGGGCACGGACAGCACGTACAGCACCAGATTCACCGATGCACACGGCGCTGCCAAGAACGTCGTCGCCATCTACAAGACTGCAGCTGGCCTCGGCGACTCGACAAGCGCAACGTGGAGCTTCACCATCACGGATGTTGCAACTGATCCCGATGGTATCCCGAAGGAGTTTGCGCTCGGACAGAACTACCCGAACCCGTTCAATCCATCGACGACCATTCGGTATGATCTTCCGAAGGAAGCCCCTGTGACGCTGGAAGTCTACAACGTCCTGGGCGTCCGTGTTCGCACACTTCTGGCCGGTGAAACAGTCAGTGCCGGACGTCATACGATGATGTGGGATGGTCGCGACGATAACGGCAATGTAGCGCCGTCCGGCGTGTATCTCTACCGCGTCAACGCCAATGACTTCCACGCATCGAAGAAAATGACACTGGTGAAGTAAAGCTGTAGCAACACAGTATGATGTATCAGAAGAGGCAGTCCCGGATGCCCGGTACTGCCTTTTCTGTTTTTTGAAGGACCGGATCTGGTCTTTCCGCAGGCTCTGCCTGACGGCAGAGTTTTCGGAAGGGTCACCGAACTTTATGACAGCATCCTTCCGACATATCGTATTCTTTCTCCTGTGCGTGATCGCCGGCGGCCGTTCCTTCGCCCAGCTGACCACCGTATATGTCGACGCCGCAAACGGCTCTGACGTCTATACAGGCGCCAATCCCGCGAATTCTCCTGCCGGGACAGGTCCAAAATCCACCATCCATGCAGCACTGGGCACTATCGCTAACAACGGCACGCTGGTCATCCTGGCGGGCATCTACGCAGGCGATGGTGTTGACACGGACGGGTCGCCCTCTATTATTACAGACAATGCCGACATCGATATCAGCTCGGCAAAGTATCCCCGCCTGACGTCCGGATTGACCATTGAACTTCGCTCTCTCGGAACGAACAACGAAATCAGAATTCAGGTCGACGCCGGGTCTGTTCTCGCGGCAAACGGCGCGTTGATCAACCACGCGGCAGACGATTACATCCCAAGCTTCATTGTCAATATCCCCGGTGGAACCGTTCGGATTACCTCCGCCACGGGTACTGAATACCTCAACCTCGCTGCACAACATACGAGCGGCACTCCGACATCGGGCATCATCCTCAAAGCAGGCGACCTTGGATTCTCCGATAGCTCGCTGGTCCGCCTGAAGAACAATTCCGCGATAGCCCTCTACGGCACTTCAACCTTCACAGACAAGGTGCCTGCGAAACAGGCGAACCTCAGCCTTAGTTATTTTGGGGACGGGACATTCACGGCCGGTCCGGAGTCGCGCTACGGGAATTATGGCTCTGGGGTTCTGCTTGTCAACAAGACCGCGGGGTCAGGAGTGACATTCACGGCTCCGATGTCATTTGCCGGGGTTATCATCCCCACCGGTGGCATCGTTGGCCTCGTGCCGAACAAGGCGATCACTGTTTCCTCCGGCTCGGCGGTTTTTGAAAACGCCATTTCTCTGGGAAGTATAGGCTCATCGACTGCTCCGGCGACCGTGTCTGACATTCTCCTCACCGGTACAGGCTCTGCTACGTTCAACGGCACGGTTTCGCTCGTCGTTGGAGGGGGGGCTGTGTTCGCCGACTATTCTCTCTCTTCCATCGAGAACCAGGGGAGTGGTACCCTCCAGTTCAACGCTCCCGTCACATGGAGTGCTGCCTGGAATGCGGCCGGGTTGCCTCTCTCAAGCCTCACATTTGGGACGGGCTCGGGGACAGCGCTTGCCCGCAACGCGTCGGGCGGGACGATTCGTTTCGGCTCTTCGGTTACGCTGGCAACGAACACAATCGGCGCCCAAACGGGTGACGCATATTTCTCGGTCATCGTCGAGAACGATGGCGGCGGCACACTGTCATTTGACCAGGGCATCGCCGCGCCGAACACGCCGGGTGCGATCTCAGGAAACAGGAACTTCACTGTCCACGCGCTGAATGTCTCGACCGGAACAATGAACATCTCCGGGCAGATCCGGGGCAAACTCTCGAACACGGGAGCCTCGGGCGGGGTTATCAACATCAATGGCCCCACGACTGTCAGTCTCCTTCTGGAGAACACATCGGGGAAGAGAATTGCGCTTGGAACCAACACGCTTACACTCGCCCGGATTGTCGGGCCGCCGTTCCTGAATGATGGCAACGGAGGAACGACTACTCCGCTTACTGTGAACCACAACACGAGCGGTGGGTTGATCACAGGAACCATCGGCACGCTTCTCATGAGCCATGGATTGGGCATTGCCACATTCAATGGCGGTACATTCAGCAGCCTCACCTGCGATGGCATCGGGGGAACCACACAGCTTCTCAGTAATGGTTTCAACATCGACAACCTTCTTGTGACAGGGGGGACGCTCAACATCGGGGTCAACTCGCTCGTGAATCAGTCTGTGTCACTCAGCAATGGGCTCCTCACGCTCGCGGACGGAACGACGCTTCAAACAGGAGGGTTTGCTCAGACCGGCGGAACTTCCGTCATCGGCTCAGGTGCAGGCGGCAGCCTGAAAGTCACCGGGGACTTCACGAGGAGCGGCGGAGAATTCAACGCGAACAACGGATCCACAATCGAAATAGGGGGACTGCGTCCGCTCACGTTTGCCCCGGGATCATCGTTCCAGGTCTACGACATTATTTTCAACAATCCAGGAAGCTCAGTTTCGCTCGTTCAGTCGGCCCGCGTGTCGCATCTCCTTACAGTAAGTTCTGGCACAACTCTGAATCTCTCGTCTAGCGACCTGATCATCAACGGAGACAATGCAACCGTCAACAACGCCGGGATCATGACCGGCGAAAATGGATCATTGGTATTTGGCGGCGCAGCAACTGCTCAGGGGGGGAGATCAATCCCGGGGGCTGTTCTCAACTCGACGGGGCCGGGCCTCTATACTTCTCTCCGTATTGATGTTGGTTCTGGCAACAGGGTGCGGGGGAGCGGGACCATTCGTTTTTCCCGGCTGCTTGACATGACGTCAGGAGCGTTCGAGATTACATCCGGCGACATTTCTCCGTCGGCTGCCACTGCCCGTGTGGTGCGCAATGTTGTCGCCTCGCCGGGCATCATCGCGTCGGGGGGTGCTTTCAATTCTCTCGGCATTTCCTACGACCTCGAGTATACCGGAACGCTTAACTCGACTATTGCGCCCGGAGTGGACCTGACCCCGAGCGTGCGCAACTGGCTTGTCAACGTGAATGCCGACCCGAACCTTGACGGCGACAGCGACATCACGACCGGCACACGATACTATGTTCAGATTCCAGGAACGGCAGACTATAATTTTGACGGCACACTGACGATTGGTCCCTCGGCTGCAGTCCGGCTCGGATCGGGTCCGGGAGTCGCATCGCTACTCTTGAGCGCCTCAAACGCAACCCACACCGTGAGGGGAATTCTCACCACCTCAGACGTGCAAGACCAGATCGTCGTGTCAGGATCGAATGTGACGATTGCTGGAAGCACGGCATCGGCGGAGCCTGCTCTCCTGGGGAATACTACCATCTCTTCCACTTCCTGCACCATCAAGAACATCCAAGGCCTCGCTGGCAACCTGACGACAAATCCCGGAAGTTCTTTGGTCCTCGGTATGGGCTCGTCGACGAGTTCGTCAAGCAAGCTCGCCTCTGAGCAGATTATCGCCGGGGCTGTGACACTCAATGGTTCAAGCTTCACGCTTGCCAGCAACCTGGAAGTGCAAGCTGGTGTGGTGTTTAGCTCCGGCCTCTTCAATTTTGACATATTCAATTTGGCTCTCTCTACATCGGGCAATTTCGTGCAGAATTCAGGTGCAGCCGGATACAACTCAGCCGGCGGATACCTGGTTATGAATAGAGCGAATTCCTCTTTGACCATCGGCAACTCGATCGGCACCGCACTGCCGAATCTCCGTGTTCTGTCAAACATCATATTGGCCGCCCCGGGCAGGATCAACGGCAATCTCGATATCGGAACACCGGCGTCTGCCGGGATACCGGTTGTTCGCCTCGGATCTGCTGGCAACGACCTCACGTTGGCAGGCTCAGCCATCACGCTGTCATCTGATGGCACAGGAAACGCAGCAGCGATACTTTCCGATGGCACGTCGAACGGCACGGCAGGCGGCAAACTCGTCATCGTCAGTCAATCTTCGACCATCATCGCGAACTCCGATTTCAGCATCGAGGAACTGACCTACAATCCGGAGGGCGGAACCGGGACGCTCAGTTTTGTTTCCACGAGCGGTTCCCCGCGCACATTTACCATCAGCGAAATGCTGACGCAGATGGCAGGGGACATCAACCTCGGAGCCAATCATCTTGTGTTGCTTGGTACTGGCTCCAATGTGGGTGTCCGCTCATTCAACAGGACTTCAGGTTCCATACTCGCGACCTCAGGAGAAGTCCGTTTTGAAGGAGGAGCGTTGCAGCGATTCTCCCCCGGCAACGGCCTTGTGTTTCCGAATCTGAAGATCAACAACAGCATTGGCGTCTCAAGCAGCTCACCCGCACAGGCATTCGTGGTTTCCCGATCGCTCGACCTGGCAAGGGGAGCCCTCACCGTTGATCAGGGAGCCCTTCAGATGGCAGACGGCTCAACGATTATCAGGCGGCAATCAGGGGCGCTCCTGAGCTCAGCACCTGCTTTCGGTAACAGTGTCAATATCTCCTATCTCATCGATCCCGCGAACGGTAGTCTCACAACTTCGAGCGAAGTGCCGGTCCAGGGCACGATAGTTCAGCGATTGAGAATCAACAATCCCAGCCTTTCCGCAGGTTCAGCGGGCGTGATCCTTGGCCGCAGCATGAGTATTCGCGACACCCTGTTCCTCGAGGCTGGAGCGCTGGTCAAAGGCCAGAACGAAGTAACTGTTGGCAACGGCGGAACCATCCTCATGGGCGGTGGCAGTTTCGATACAACGGGGACCCGTTCCGGGGCTCCTGCGGTTTCGTCATACAATCTTGTGTACCGCACAGGCACGACCGTCGCGAGCACGGACCGGGACTTCCAGGCCGGCAACGGAATCCGAATCCTGAGCTTGTCCGTCCTTTCTTCGGCGGACAGCAAGCCAACAGTATTTGTGCTGCACGCGAATCGCTCGGTTGGGGATGTTACGATCAACTCTGAGGGGGGGGGATTGGCTCTTGGCCCCGCCGGGTCGCTGGCATCGCGGACGTTCGAGATCAGCGGAAACGTGATCGTGAGAGCCGGCGCGTTCCTCAGTTCAACCGGCAGAGCATCTCTGATAGATCTCGCAGGCACCGCGAAGCAGAGTATCACCGTCCCGCCGTCGGGGCTCCTGCTGACGGGAGGAACATCGTCCATCAACCTCCGCCTCAACAACCCGGCCGGTTTTGTGCTTCAGGGAGGTAACCTCGCGTTTGGCCCGAGTGCGGTTCTGTTCTTCGTCAAAGGTATCCTGCAGACGTCAGACAACGCGCTCGTTCTTTCCCAGACATCGGGCGGTCAGGGATTTGATCGATCCGGGGTTGTTAAGCCGTCTTTGAGCTATGTGCAGGGGAGAGTCAGACACAACGTTGTAGGCGGAGCTGGCAGTCCGACTGTCTATCCGAATGGGAGGTACGAATTCCCCGTGGGGACATCCTCGACGTATCGGCCACTGTCCATAGTATTTGGGACATCATACCCCGCTATCATAGCAACGACGATCGATGTGGAGCAGCAGGATGGGAATCCGGGCGGGTCATCCGGGCTTCCGTTGGACGGGGGAAGTGGGATCCGCATCGGCAACTATCCTTCCTTCTCGTGGGTCGTCACCACGGGGGCCAATGGATTTGCCTCGAACCAGCGTTACGACCTCGAAGTCCAGTCGCCCGATCCTGGTCTCCAATCTGTCCGCACACAGGATCTCCGTCTCATTCATCGGCTCGAAGCTGGGGGCGCAAGCAACCCCTGGTCGCTGCAGGGAGGCGGTTCGAGTTACTTCGGCAATGAAATGGTCACATCCGGTCAGGGTGATACCACGTACGTGGTACGGGCTGCGTTTTCTCTCGGCACTGTTACGATTCAGGGGCAGCGATTGACGCTTGGCGTTCCCACGAAGCCCCCTGTCTTTGTCAAATCTCTGGCTGATACGACGATCGCTGAAGGGCAAAGCCTCGAATTCACATTCGGCGCCGACCCGAAAGATCTTGGCGAGACGATCGCATTCAGCCTCATCAGCTCGCCGTCAGGCGCTTCGATCGATGGAGCCACGGGGCTCTTCAAGTGGCGCCCAAGCTTCGGTCAGGCGGGATCCTATTCCATTGTCGTGTCTGCATTCGACGGACAATTCCTTATCGTTTCGTCTGCCACGGTGACCGTGCGGCGCGTGAACCGTCCACCGGTTTTCACAAGTGTTTTGCGCGATACGACGATTCGCGACACGCGTGACACGCTCCGATTCACCTACGCTGCAACTGATCCCGAGGGGGATGCGGTGCTCTTCACACTCGTCAGCGGTCCCCCCGGCCTGACGTTGACCAATGCCGGTCTCCTCCGATGGGCCGCGACTTCGCAGCAGGCAAACCAGTCGTATCTTGTGAAAGTGATGGTTAGTGACGGGGTCCAAAGTGACAGCACAAGCGCCTTGGTGACCGTGACACGCAACCGGTCGCGCGGAGACGTGGACGGCGATGGGCTCATCACGGCGAACGATGCATCCCTTGTCCTTCGCCATGTCGTTGGATTGATTGTTCTGACCGATCCTGGCGCTCTCTTCGCAGCCGATGCGTCGCGTGACGGTACGATCACCCCGTTTGATGCGTCGTTGATTCTGCAAGCGGCGGCAGGATTGATCGTCATCCCGACGTTCTCGATCCAGACTGCTCCCCCCGGGATAGCGCCTCCGGCTTCTGCGGATGCGCAGAGCTCGACGGCAACGCTCGCCTGGTCTTTGACCCGTGACCCGAAGACTCCTGCGGAAGTTCACATCTCGCTGAACGTTTCATCCTCGAAGGCCGACATATTCGCCGTCCAGTGGAATATTCAGGGTGATCTCACAACGTGCCCGGTTAATGGAGTTCTCCCGACACTCCCCGAGGGTTGGCAGATGATTCATAACTCGACTGACCGCGAACTCAGAATTGTTGCAATCGGGACGACTCCCATATCAACGCGCCAGCTTGCGACTGTTACGCTGAAATTCGCGGGCGGCGCAGAACGGGTGACGCTGGCAGGCAACGGGTGGTTGAATGAAAGAACTCAGACTCTGAGCGCTCTGGAGGTCAGCTCCGTTCCGGTTTCATTTGCACTCGAGCAGAACTATCCGAACCCGTTCAATCCGGGGACGACGGTGAAGTTCAGGGTGCCGGAGAAGAGCCCCGTACAGATCGTCATCTACAACCTGCAGGGACAGAGAATCCGAACGCTCGTGGATGCCGTGCTTGAGCCAGGCTCATTCAATACGACCTGGGATGGCCGGAGTGATACAGGGGAATTGGTGTCATCCGGTATCTATATTTGCCGAATGGTGGCTCGGTCGTTTGTATCAACTCAGAAAATGATGCTCGTTCGCTAGCCGGAGCGTTGCTCTTGAGACAACTGTTTATGAAAAAAGCATCCCACATAACACGAACCGCAGTACTTCTTCTCCTGGCGGGGATATCTGTTTCCAACGCTCAGGTATCGTTGAGTCTGCCTGCGACCGGGGGGCAATCGGGTGCTTCCATGAACATCCCGCTCACGGTGGGATCGGTCACCGGCCTGGGTGTCACGGCATTTCAGTTTGTGCTTACCTACGATACGGCGATCGTCAATGTGACCGGCGTCGACGGATCCGGAACGCTGTCGACGAACTTCACAACTGTCACGAATACCACGTTTCCGGGTCAGTTGCGTGTTGCTTCCGCGGGCATCACTCCGATCGTTGGATCGGGGACACTTCTCGTGCTGAAGGCGCAGTTGAAGAATGCCGGGACGAGCGCACTGAATTTCACCGACTTCAGATTCAACGAAGGCTCACCGCTCGCGGCGACGGTGAACGGAAAGGTCGTCGTGCAGAAGTTGAATCGCGCCCCGGTTATTATCTCCGGAACTCCCGTGGTGAGTGTCGTTGCGCTTAATCTGCCCATCACATTCAAGGTGCGTGCCTCCGACCCGGATGGCGACACGTTGACATTTGCATGGAAGCGGGATGGGAACATCGTTCAGTCGGGGAAAGACAGTCTGTACACAACGACCTTTGGCGGCAAGTACGGCGATCCCCATACGGTTGTATGCGTTGTGTCGGATCCGGGCGGTTTGCAGACCACGACGAGCTGGGCGTTCACAGTCACGGCAGTTGAGAGGGAGGACGGAGCCACGCCGAATCAGTACGTTCTCAGCCAGAATTATCCCAATCCCTTCAACCCCAGGACGACGATTCAGTTTGATGTGCCAGCGACCTCATCGGTAACTCTCGAGATCTATGATCTCATGGGAATTCGCGTGCGCACGCTCCTTGGCGATCGGCGCATGAACCCCGGCCGGCACTCCGAAGTCTGGAACGGCCTCGACGACAACGGCTCGCCGGTCCCCTCGGGAACCTACATGTACCGATTGCGGACCGCGGATCGCTCCTTCTCTCGAAAAATGACCCTCTTGAAGTAATGGTACTTCCATGATCGCGGGTGCTCATTTCACCACGGAGTGGAACTCTCCCGGCTCGTCTCAGGTTTGACTATAAGTAAGATTCAGATTATCATACTGCCGCCGGTGCGGCCTCCCCTTATCAGTCACTTCCTTTTGACAATGTCCACACAAGGGTCCACACGATCGAACAAGCATGGCGAGATCAGGCGTCTCGAGGCGCTCATTCATGCCTCGAAAATCCTGAACTCCACGCTTGACCTGGACAAGCTCCTTTCATTGATACTCGATCTTGCGACGAAGAACCTCCGGGCAGCGCGCGGCACGATCTATCTCATCGATCCGGATCGCAAAGAGCTCTGGTCAAAAGTGCTCAAGGGGAAGAACCTTGTCGAGATCAGGCTGCCGATCGGCACCGGCATCGCCGGCCATGTGGCGAAAACGGGTAAGACGATCAACCTGAAGGACGCGTGGAAGGACAAACGGTTTTTCTCCGGCTTCGATCTGCGAACGGGATTCCAGACGAAGACCATGCTCTGCATGCCGATGAGGGACCGCAAGAAGAAAATCATCGGTGTTTTCCAGATCCTGAACAAAAATGCGGGAGCGTTTACAAAGGAGGACGAGACGTTTCTCGACGCATTTTCTGTCCACGCGGCGTTGGCTATCGAGACAGCGCGGTTGCACAAAGACATTGTCGAGAAGCAGCGCATCGAGAAGGAACTCGAGATCGCCGGTACCATCCAGCGAAGGTTGCTGCCGAAGGAGCTTCCTGCGATCGCCGGCTATCAAATTGACGCAGTTGCGCGCCCTTCAAAACTCGTGGGGGGGGATTACTATGACTTCATTCCTCTCGCAGACGGCAAATACGTCGTTGTGATGGCTGACGTGTCCGGCAAAGGAGTACCCGCGGCGCTGCTGGTGTCCACGTTGCACGCCTCTCTCCATGCGTATATCGAGGGAATAAGCAACCTGGCGAGCCTCGTCGGCAGGCTCAACAACGTCATCTACGGAAATACCGAGGCTGATCGCTACATCACGATGTTCATAGCGATCCTCGACCCGCTCGAAGGAACCGTGACGTATGTGAATGCAGGTCATTGTTTCCCATTTGTTCTGCGTTCGAAGCAGGTATCGATTACTTCGCTCCCCGCCACGGGGCTGCCGGTCGGAATGTTCGAAGGAGTAGCATTCGAGCAGGTCGTGCACAAACTCGAGCCTGCGGATTATCTGGTTCTTTACACAGATGGCGTCACCGAGGCGATGAACAAGTCGTTCGAAGAATACGGAGAGACGAGGTTTCACCAGGCGATGGTGGGCCACAGCAACCAGACGGCATCCGGGTTCCTCGCCGGCGTTGTGGCCGATGTCGAGAAGTTCGTGGCAGGGGAACCGCAATCGGACGACATCACAATGATGGTGCTCAAGCGCGTCTCCTGACGTCTCGTGGCGCTTCCCTTCCTCTCAGTCTTGACATTGAGCCGGGTTTGCTGCGCGAAATGGCGCTGCGTAGATCCGACCGCTGTTAAACCTTCCATACGCTGTATTGTCAAAACTGGGCGAGAATTCTGCCATAGATGACAGTTCGTAGCGATCTTGAATTAATCCAGCTCTTTCAGCAAGGTGATGAATCGTCGTTCAATCATCTCGTTGTGCGTTACCAGGAGAAGGTCTACTGGGTGGCGCGCCGGTTCATCAACGATCATGACGGGGCAGACGATATTGCCCAGGAAGTATTCTGCAAGGCATATGAATCGCTGAAGCAGTTCAGGGGAGAATCCTCACTCTACACTTGGTTGTACAGGATCACCGTCAACATCGCTCTGAACAGTCTACGGCGGCAGAAGGTGAGGGAGTTCTTCCGGATCGATGAGGTGTTCGATGTCGCAGACACCTCGGCCGTCGCTCCTGATGACGCGGTTGAAAAGAAAGAAGAGAAGCAACTGATCGAGCAGGCGATCGGGAAGCTGCCGGAGAAGCAGAAAGCGGTGTTCGTCCTGCGATACTATGAAGAGCTGCCATACGAGGAGATTTCGAAAATCCTTCACACGTCGGTCGGCGGACTCAAGGCAAACTACTTCCACGCGGTGAAGAAAATACAGGAGTATGTAAAGCGTGCGCACGGAACACGTTGAATATCTGTTGCCGGACTACCTGAAAGGGATGCTGGAGGAATCGCTCCGGCCGGGTGTGGAAAGCCATCTGGCGGAATGCGCCGCCTGCCGGGCCGAGTTGGAACAACTGCGGCCGGCGATGGCCCTTCTCGATTCACTCGAAGTCAGGCCGCCATACGAAGGATATTTCTCCGCCATGGTGCCCCGGGTCCGTGAAAGGCTGCAGCGCCGGAGAATTTTCGATTTCGTTACTCATCCGCTCTTTGCGCGTTTCGCTGTACCGCTCGCAGTCGGAGCGTTGCTGTTGGTGATACTCCTCCGTGTGCCCGATGCCGTGCGTGAGGCTGGAGGCGAGCGCAATCCGTTGCAGGCGGTTGTGCACGGTCTTGAAACTGAAGATCTGGTGGACGTCGTCCTGGATCAGCAGGATCGCCAGGCGATTTCCGGCAACGGCGAAAACGAAACGAATTCCATGCTGGCAGTCCCGTTCCTCCAGGGCGATCTCCTGCTCGCCGGGGCGGACCAGCTTCTGTTGTCGAACGAGTCAGTGCTCGATGCTGCAATTCCGGAACACCTCGACCAGCTCAGCCCCTCTGAAGTCGATGTGCTCGTAGCCCGACTGGGTGAAAGGACGATTCTATGAATGCGTTAGTTAGAAAAGCTGCTGTGATGCTTCTCGTTTGTGTTGCTGTCACGCCGTATGCCGCCGCGCAGGACAAACTGCCGGCGGGACAGGGAAGAGCCCTCGAACGGGTGGAGCAATTCAAGAAGATCCGCCTGATGGAAGTCCTGAACCTCGATGAGCAGAATTCAATAAAGTTCTTTGTGCGCTACAACAAGCACCAGGAACTCCTGCGCGAGCTCCGGAAAAAGCAGGTGGCAGCGCTCGGTCAGGCGCAGGTCCTTCGCAAAGGCAAAGCGGCCGACTCCGATTACGGCAGCATGGTCGAGGACCTCCTTTCCGTGGAAAGCCAGATCAACGACGCGAAGTCGAAGTACGTCGACGAACTGAAACAGGTGCTGACGAACAAACAACTGGTCGAGTACCTGGTCTTCGAGACACGCTTCCAGCAGAACCTTCGTGATCTCGTGCGCGATCTGCCCCGCAATCGTCCCGATCCTCTGAACCGGTGACCACGGCGACTGTCATTCAATCCACGAGCCGGCCTCGGAGAGGGGCCGGCTTTTTTGTTGATTCTTCTCTGCGTCGCCCCTATATTCCATGCATATGAAAAGCATTTATCTCGACTATAGCGCAACAACACCGCTTGATCCAAGAGTGCTCGAGGTCATGATACCGGTGTTCTCGGGGATGTTTGGCAATGCTTCCTCGGTTCACTCGTTCGGGCGGGAAGCGCGGGCGATCCTCGAAAAGAGCCGCGAAACTATCGCCCGATTCATCGGTTCGAAGTCGAATGAGGTATTTTTCACGAGCGGCGGGACCGAGGCCGACAATCATGCTATCAAGGGGCTCGCTGAAGCAGGGCTACGGAAAGGAAAGAAGCAGATCATCACGTCTGCCGTCGAGCATCATGCTGTCCTGCATCCTGTCCGGAATCTGCGCAAGAGCGGGTTCGATGTCATCGAACTGCCGGTCGATGAATATGGCAGAGTGGACCCGCAGGATGTGCAGAAGTCAATCACTCCTTCGACAGCACTGATTTCCCTGATGCTCGCGAACAACGAAATCGGGACGCTGAATGATGTCCATGGGATCGGGGCGATCGCCCGACAAGCCGGAGTTCCGTTCCACTCAGACGCCGTGCAGGCCGTGGGGAAGATCGATGTCAACGTGGAAGAACTGAACGTTGACGTCCTCTCAATTTCTGCGCACAAGTTCTACGGCCCGAAAGGGGTGGGGGCGATCTACATCCGCAAGGGGGTTCAGATAGATTCCTTTGTTGAAGGAGGAGCGCAGGAAAGCAATCGAAGGGCCGGGACGGAGAGTGTTCCCTTGGCTGTCGGTTTTGCCAAGGCCGCAGAAATCGCCAGGGAATCAATGGACGCTTCTCTCGTTCAGATCCGCGGCCTCAGGAGTCACCTCCTGGATCGCCTGAAAAATGAGTTCACGGGTCTCCTTTTCAACGGTCATCCGACGGATAGCCTGCCGCACATTCTAAGTGTGTCCTTTGATTCCTCTTTGGTGTCAATCGATGGTGACGCACTTATCATGGGGATGGATCTGAGGGGAGTGGCCGTGACCAGCGGCTCCGCCTGCACGTCGGGGAGCCTTCAGGCGTCACACGTTCTGCTTGCAATCGGACGCGATGAAAACACCGCACGAGCAACGATTCGGTTCTCGCTGGGGCGCAACACGACAAGAGATGAACTGGATTCTGCGATGACGGCGCTGAGTGAAGTTGTAGAGAAGGCAAAGAAGCATTCACCATCACAGTAGAACCCGTTACACGAGTACTGCTGCAAAGCCTCCACAACGTAGCGCTGCGCAAACTGCTCCTTGCATGTGGTTCACATATATGTTAACTTCGGATATGCGATCGATCGAATTCTACCGGACTTCGTCTGGCGCATGCCCACTGGAAGAATTCCTCGACAGCTTGTCAGATCAACAGGCTCAGAAGGTGGCTTGGGTTCTCCGTCTGGTCGAGAGGCTGGAGAGAGTACCAGAGCAGTATCTGAAAAAGCTTGCCGGTACGGACCAACTTTGGGAAATCCGCATACAAGGTGGTGGTAAGAGCTATCGTCTGCTTGGATTCTTCGATGGGCCCGTGCTTATGGTCCTCACCAGCGGATTCGTCAAGAAGCGACAGAAAACGCCTCGCCAAGAGATCGAACTGGCGCAGCGACGGCGCAATGAGTATTTAGAGAGGAAGGGAAGACGATGAGGGACGTTGAACGGTATATTGAAAAGCGAAAAGCCCGCAGTCCGAAGTTTGCCAAGGACTTCGAAGCCGGATACGAGGCATTTGAGATTAGTGTCATGTTGAGAGAAGCTCGAGTACGATCTGGAGTGACGCAAGAGGCAATTGCGAAAAAGCTGCGAACGAAGAAATCAGCGATTTCCCGCATCGAAAACCACGCTCAGGACATACGGCTCTCAACTCTGGAGAAGTATGCAAAGGCGCTTGGCATGAGAATCAAAGTGCAACTCTTCGAATAGGCGAGGACACGTCGGCGACGCAACAGAAGAAAAAGACCCTTCTTGTTGCGAGAGCGGAAGAAGCCTCGCGAGCTCAAGGATGATTTCAGAATTGGATATAGTCGAGATCAGTATCCGAAAGCCCGCGACTCACATCGATCAAGTCCTGGTTTGCTGTTCCGGAATGCCCCGCAACACCATCCCGTAGCGCAATCCTCTGTCGCTCACCGTAATCCCATCTACACCGAGCTTCCTCATCGATTCGATCAAAATCAGTATGCCTGCGACGATGATGTCTGCACGTCCGGACTCGATTTGCGGGAAATCGCGCATCATTTCTGAGGTGTTGAGGGTCTTCAACTGATTGAATATGTGTTCGATTGATACGAGCGTGAGGAAGTGCCCGCTGACAATCGTTCGCTCGTACCGCTCGAGGTTGATTTCGATGGCCGCGAGCGTGGTGACTGTTCCAGCCACGCCGATAAGCCGGGTTTGAGTCGTGAGTCGAGGGAATCTTGACGTAGTGATTCGGACTTCACTGATCGCTCGCTCAAGCGCCGCAGGCGAAGGGGGGGACGCAAGGGGTATCCGTTCTGTGAGCCGAACGCTGCCCACGTCCGTGCTCACTCGCTGCGAAACGCTTGCCCCGACTCCGATGGTAAGCTCTGTGCTCCCGCCGCCAATGTCGAGAACGGCGAGCCGCGGTTCCGCATCCCCGCTCAGAAACTCCGAAACCGCGCCCCGATAGGTCAGCTCCGCCTCTTCCTCGCCGCTGAGGATGGAGATTCCGAAGCCGAGTTCCTGCCTGACGGTATCGACAAACTCCTGGCGGTTGGCAGCGTCCCGCAGAGCGCTCGTTCCGCAGGCGATGATTGCCTCTGAATTCAGAGATTCGGAGATCGACTTGAATTGTCGAAGGTGGGAAAGTACCCGCGTTGATGTTTCAGCTGTGATTCTGCGTTCTGCGTCGACCCCCCTTCCCAGACGGGCGATGATCAGCTCGTCCCGGACAGGTGAGATGACGCCGTCGGCAGAGACGTCAGCGATCAACATCAGAATCGTGTTTGTCCCGATGTCAATTGTTGTTAAACGCATCGGCTCTCGTCAGTGCGATGGCAACCCACTCGTTCTCGTTGACGATTTCCAGCGGAACAATGCCCTGGTGAGAAATGAGGTTCATGAAGTTGTCGAGGTCCGTGACGAGCAGACCCGAAAGTATGATCAATCCCTGGTTTTTCAATCGCTTCACCAGGTATTTCAGCGTCGCGGTAATCGTCGGGAGATCTATGTTCGCGATGATGAGGTCGTAGGAGTGCTTCGGCAGCTTTGTGCCGTCCCCTTCAAGTGCTGTTACCCGCCGGTTGACCCTGTTCCTCGAAATGCTCTCCGTCACATTCTCGATTGCCCACGGGTCGTTGTCGACCGCGAGTGCCGACTTGGCCCCCAACTTGATGGCGGCGATCGCCAGAATGCCGGTGCCGCATCCGAAGTCCAGAACATTGTCCCCGGCATGGAGATACTCCTCCAGCAGCGTGAGCGAGAGGCGCGTCGTTTCGTGGTGGCCGGTCCCAAACGCCATTTTCGGATCGATGTGCAGGACGATCTTTCCCTTGTCCTTCTTCCTGAGCTTGCGCCACGAGGGTTTGATAATGATCCGGGACGTCGCTTCCACAATCCTGATGCTCTTTTCCCACGTCTCATTCCAATTCTTCTCGCCGATGATCCGGCTCTTCCAGGAGAAGTGGCGTCCTTTGAATTCCTCCCCGAAATTGTGGAGGAGTGTTTCCAATTCCCGGTTCGTTCGGTTCTTCCACCGCGCCAAAGGAGCATAGCATGATAAGGAATCTCCCTCCTGGAGAAATCCCTGGAACCCGATTGATGCCAGCTGCCCGACCAGGAGTTCCTGATACGGGGCGGGAGTTGTGATAGAGACTTCAATCCATTGCTTCTTCTTCATGAGGTTACCTGGCTGTTGTCGGACGTTGCTTCCTGAGCAGGGACTCGACCAGGTCGTTGTTGACTTCCAGCCAATATATTTGATCCCTGTAGTTTTCCTGCATCTTGCGATCTGCCTTGTTGTAGCGCACATTTAACAGGTAGATGAGCCAGACGACGGTCGCAAACAAAGAGAGCGTGCTCACGATGCTCCCGTCTGGCGAGCCGTAGGCGAACGAGACGGCCGAAAGCGTGGCCAGAACGGCGAACCAGAGCGAAGTTCTGCGTATCTGGATCATGATGTGATAGATCGTTCCGAAGAAGAATATCTTGTCATGAAAGACCGGAGGGATATGGTTGTTCAAAATGTAGAAATAGAGCTGTCGCGCATCCGTCTCTTCCATCATCGGAAGATCAGCCATCGCCCTGGCCCTGGTTTTCAGGTACAAGCTCGGCTGGTTGTCCTGAAACGCTCTCCTGCGTTTTGTGCTTTCCTTCGCGTAGAGCGTCAGGCCGGCGATCAATCCGACGCCGACGAAAATCAGGAAGAGCTGAAGTCCCTCCAGGAGCAGATGCCTTCCGAATGCCTCAGCGAAAGCCCCCGTGAAGCACATCAGGAGCGTCGCGAAGTAGTAACCCGGCACCAGGATGCGAACCGCTTCGTATCCCCCGAACGATGAAGAAGATTGGTTCATGGCTGTTTCGATTTTAGTGAAGTGTGGGAATACAATACGTGCATAAGTACGTTCCCGACGGCAGCAAGGCTTTCGGCGCTGCACTTGTCCGGAGTGTCAGCGAGCGTGTGCCAGTACTTGTTGGAATCGTCGGGATATGAAAAATCAATCAGATCGATCGTGGGAATCCCGGCCCCGTTGAGAGGAAGATGATCATCCGTGATTTCCTCGCCGGGAGAATCGACAAACTGCGTGATTCCCAGAATCTTCGCCGTTCCGAAGACGAGGTTTTGCACTTCGGGAGCAAGCCTCTCCGAATTCTGCTCCCGGAATATCTTCAGCGAGCGGTCTCCAATCATGTCGATGTTGATGCCGAACTCCGGACGGAACCCGGCGGGCATGTGGGAAGCGAAATACTTCGATCCCGCCGAAAAGCTTTCGGGCTTTCCTGTCTTCCCCAGATCCTCGCCGTCGAAGAGTATGAGGTCTACGCCGGCCGAGGGAAGGCTTGCTCGCAGCTGCCGGGCGAGTTCGAGTATGACCGCGACTCCGCTGGCTCCGTCGTTGGCACCGGAGATCGGTTTGCCCCTGTTATTCTTGTCCGGATCCTGATCGGCCCACAATCTCGTGTCCCAGTGCGCAGAAATAAAAACACGACTCACCGCACGTGTGTTGAAGGACGCGATCAGGTTCGTGAGGTCAACGTTCTTCCCATCAGGAAGTGTGGAAACGAATGTCTGCGATTCGACTCTCTCCGTGTATCGCCGCAGCTCGGTGAGAAGGTACGATAAACACTTCGCGTGGCCCGAAGATCCCGGGCTTCGCGGGCCAAACCGGGTCTGCTTCGTGAGATAGGCGTAAGCCCTATCTCCGTCGAACGCGGGGATGGTCTGTTGTGACAGGCGGGGCGGTGCCGGCCGCGTTTGGGACGCAGACACGCACAGCACGGACGCTGTCGCGCATAAAACCAGTAGTAGTCGACGATTATTCCTCACGCTATCAACGTAGGAAAAAGTCGTTGGAATCTCAACTGCCCGTGGATCGAGGGAGCCGAGTGCGGGTGCTTGTGTGCGAGAGTTTCTGACCAGTCCTCTAGTTGGACGGGAGGGAGGCGGTTCGACCGATGCGGCTGAATCCTGCGAGGAGTGCTCCGATCCTGTCCTGTGCTCGCTGATAGAGCCGTGTCGGAAAAATGAAGTTCTGCATGGTCATGGAAAAAGCGAGCACCTCCCCGTCAAGCGTCTGAACGTAGCCCGAAAGCGAACTCACGCCGCTGATTGTTCCGGTCTTCGCCCGCAAGTTTCCCTCCGCCGGTGTTTTCTTCATCCGGTTGCGCAGCGTCCCATCGACCCCGGCGATGGGGAGCGATGCGCGAAAAAGGGGAAAAAGTTCTTTCTGCAGCGACATGCCTTCAAGGAGTTGGCACAGCATCTCCGCTGTCAGGAGATCGTGATACGAGAGTCCGGAGCCGTCAGCGATGTTGAATGTCGCGGTGTCGATTCCGAGAGAACTGAGGAACCGGTGAGCGACGTAGGCGCCCCCTTGAGCGCTCCCGGGGGTTCCGCCGCTTGTGGTGCCAAGCGTCTTCAGCAACATCTCCGCAGAGAGATTGTCGCTCACTTTGTTCATGTTGACGATGGTCGAATCGATGCCGTGAGAAAGTGCCGCAATTTCAGTGCTGGTTGTCGGGGCCGTGCCAGCGGAAGGTGCCTTTCCGACTTGAATTCCTTTTCGTTGGAGAGCTTCCGTGAAAAGGGTCGCTGCGTAGAGTTCAGGTTTCCAGACACTGATTGTGCGTTCCGTTGGTTTTGCGTTGACGCGCATTTCCCCATCGACGAGAACGGTGTTAAGGCGCTCTTTGAAAAGGCGTGTGACAACGAGGGGGTGCACGATGCTGTCTTGCACGGTTCTCGCTTTGTTCAAAACGGTAATGTATGGAGTCGCTGGATCTACGACGACCTGCACAGAATCTCCCGAAGAAACGCCGGGTGTTACAGTTACGACAACGCAGTTGTCATTGACTGCCAGAGGGGTGATGAATGCGGCGTACGAATACGGCTCGTCATCCCAATTCCAGCCATATCCCCAGTATTCGTCATCGAAAAAAGACACGTCAACGCATACTCCGCCCGCGACGGATCTGATACCGGCCAATTTGACCAGGCCGGCCAGCGAGTCGAGATCGGACGTAACGAGGTCGGGATTCCCCAGCCCCTTCAGATACAAGTTCCCACCCAGAACGCCGTCGGTCGCAGTCGATTCTGCAAGGACGGGAGTCTTGAAGACGTAGTTTTTGCCGAGAACACCGAGGGCCGAGGCGGAGGTCACCAGCTTCATGTTTGAAGCGGGGCGTGTGAGAATCTTGCTGTCGCGCTCGAAGAGGACTTCTTTCCTGTCGAGTGAAATGACCTTGATACTTGGTCTGGCTGGGATGAAGATTGAGTCGGAAAGCACCCGGCTGATGTCGTACCGAAGCCCTTCGACGGGATCACTTGGCCTGCTGTTCGGAAAGAACACGGCACAGCCGGCAAAGAGTGCCGAGAGAGCAAGGAGGGTAAGTTGCTGAAACCGTGAAGAACGATGGAATGAGCATAGTCGGGAAATCGTTGTGGCGTTCAACGCGTAATCTCCGGAGTGATGAAGAGTTGCATGAAAAATTGAAAGAAATGTCACCCGAAAAAGCGTCAAATGCAAGGTGAGGGGGAAAAGGGCGTTTCTTGACTGCGCGACAAAAAAGGGGTATATTTCACAGTTGTTGTCTCTATTCACCCGGTGGAAAGGTATCTATGTTGGATTTTTTCAAAAGGCTGTTTGGTTCCAAGCACGAGCGTGACGTTCGGTCTCTCTGGCCGGTCGTGGCTGAGATCAATTCGCATATTGAAACGCTGCAGGCTCTCTCAGATGATGAATTGAAAGGGAAGACCGCAGAATTTCGTCAGCATATTGATGAGACAACGGCGGAAATAAAGGATGAAATCGCCAAACTGCAGGCGAGCCTCAAGGAAGATATTCCTTTCAGCCAGCGAGAAACCATCTACAGTGAGCTCGATGCGTTGAACAAGCAGCTGGATGCGACGATTCAGGATACGCTCAACGAAATCCTACCCGAGGCATTCGCCGTGGTGAAGGAAACGTGCCGGCGCCTCGTCGGGCAGTCCTGGGATGTTGCCGGAAACAAGCTCGTCTGGGATATGGTCCCGTTTGACGTGCAGCTCCTTGGCGGCATTTCGTTGCATCAGGGGAAAATCTCAGAAATGGCCACGGGTGAAGGCAAAACGCTTGTCGCGACACTCCCCACATATCTGAACGCCCTCCCCGGACGGGGTGTCCACATCGTGACCGTCAACGACTACCTCGCACTGCGCGACAGTCAGTGGATGGGAAAAATCTTCGAATTCCATGGCCTGAAGATCGGCGTCATTCTCCAGC
Organism: Ignavibacteriales bacterium; assembly: GCA_026390595.1. Taxonomy (NCBI): domain Bacteria; kingdom Pseudomonadati; phylum Ignavibacteriota; class Ignavibacteria; order Ignavibacteriales; species Ignavibacteriales bacterium. The sequence goes on along the minus strand of JAPLFQ010000030.1, from coordinate 153,218 downwards.
CGATGGATCCGGCCCAGCGGCGGATACACTACAGTGCCGATATCACCTACGGCACCAATAACGAGTTTGGATTCGACTATCTGCGCGACAACATGGTCGTCAGCGCGGAGGAGATGGTGCAGCGCGGACACAACTATGCCATCGTGGACGAAGTTGACTCCGTTCTGATTGACGAAGCGCGGACTCCGCTTATCATCAGCGGTCCTGTCGCGGTCGATGACCACAAGTTCAACGAGATGAAGCCCTACGTCGAGCGGCTTGTTAACGCTCAGAAGAGTCTCGTGGCAAAGGCCCTCGGCGAGGCGGAACAAATGCTCGAGGCCAAGAACTTTGATGACGCGGGCGTGCTGCTCCTGCGTGCGAGTCGCGGGCTTCCAAAGAGCAACAAACTGTTGAAACTCTTCTCCGAGCCATCGAATAAGACCCTTTCCCAGAAGACGGAGAGGATCTACCTCCAGGATCAGTCGGCCCGCATGCACGAAATCGACGATGAACTGTATTTTGCCATCGACGAGAAATCCCACACGATCGATTTGACCGACAAGGGCCGTGATTTTCTTGCCCAGGTTTTTCCGGGGCAGAACAAAGACCTCTTCATTATTCCCGACATCGCAGCGGAGTTCAGTGCACTCGAGGGGAACGAGTCTCTCCCGGTTGATCAGAAGCAGCTCAAAAAGGATGAGATCAACGCGTTGTTTGCTGATCGCAGCGATCGGATTCACACGATTCAGCAGCTTCTCAGGGCGTACTCCCTGTATGAAAAGGATGACGAATACGTCGTTTCCGATGACGGAAAAGTGATGATCGTCGATGAGTTCACCGGTCGTCTTCTCGCCGGCCGCCGGTACTCGGAAGGATTGCACCAGGCGATCGAGGCGAAGGAAGGCGTAAAAGTCGAGCGGGACACTCAAACGCTTGCCACCGTGACTCTCCAGAATTACTTCCGGCTCTATAAGAAACTTGCCGGAATGACGGGAACTGCGGAAACGGAAGCGGCAGAATTCTTCGACATTTACAAGCTTGACGTCGTGGTGATTCCGACGAACCGGCCGATGGTCCGAAACGACGAGGAAGACCAGGTCTTCAAAACCAAGCGTGAAAAATACAACGCCGTCATTGAGGAAATCGAGCACAGCAGGTCTATCAACAAGCCTGTGCTTGTTGGAACGACGAGCGTGGAAGTATCCGAGACTCTTGGCAGGATGTTGAAGCGGAAGGGGATTCCGCACAACGTCTTGAATGCCAAACAACATCAGCGTGAGGCGGAAATCGTCGCGCATGCCGGACTTCCGGGTTCGATCACTATCGCGACAAACATGGCGGGGCGTGGAACGGACATCAAGCTGGGTCCGGGCGTCCGGGATGTCGGTGGATTGCACATCATCGGAACCGAGCGGCACGAAGCGCGGCGCATCGACAGGCAGTTGAGAGGCCGGTCCGGACGACAGGGCGATCCAGGGTCGTCTCGGTTCTACCTGTCGCTCGAGGATGACCTGATGCGGTTGTTCGGCAGCGAGCGGATCGCCAAGGTCATGGAGAGAATGGGATTGAAGGAAGGGGAGGTGATCCAGCATCCTATGATCACCCGCTCCGTGGAGCGTGCACAGAAAAAGGTTGAAGAGAACAACTACGGTATTCGTAAGCGTCTGCTTGAGTATGACAACACCATGAATCAGCAGCGCGAGGTCATCTACTCCCGTCGGCGCCATGCGCTTCTTGGCGAGCACCTGCGAGACGATATCTTCGATATGGTCCGGGATCTCGCGGCGAAGATGACGGAGACTCATTACAAGGAAGGCGACATCGAGGCGCTGAGGAATGACGTGCGCGCCAAATTCCTTGCCGATCTGCAGATCACGCCCGAAGAGTTTCAGAAGATCGGTGAGGAGGGAGTTGCGGAGCGGGTCGTCAAAGCGGCAGAGGAATTCTACCGGCGGAAGGAAGAAAAGATCGGCCGCGACATGATGGGGATGCTGGAACGGATGGCCATGCTCCAGGTCATAGACAACAAGTGGCGCGATCATCTGCGGGAAATGGACGATTTGAAAGAAGGCATTCACCTGCGCGGGTATGGGCAGAAGGATCCTCTGGTCGAATACAAGACAGAGGCATTCCAGATGTTCATGGATCTCATGGAGTTGATTGCCGACGAGGTGGTCAATATCGTGTTCAAGTTCTTCCCCGAAAGTCCGGAGCAGCTGCCGGCCCAAAGAGGACGACGGCCTCTCCGTATTCAGGACATTACGATGACCCACGAATCCGCGCAAGGGGCGGGATTTCAGGGAAACCGGGAGGCGATTCCACAAGGCGCGTCGGAGCAAGGCCCGTCGGCTCGCCCGCCGCAGAAGCCGGCGCCGGTCCATGTCGAGCAAAAAATCGGGCGTAACGATCCATGTCCATGCGGAAGTGGAAAGAAGTACAAGAACTGCCACGGTGTCTGAACCAGGACGTTTGAGGGCTGCATTCGTACTCACCAGTTGACACGACATAACCAGCGCAGGCGGGAACCGGTATGAAGAAAATCGAAGCGATTATTCGCCCCTTCAAGCTCGACGATGTCCGCGAGGCCCTTTCGGAGATCGGCGTCCGCGGCATGACACTCACGGAGGTGAAGGGATACGGACGGCAGAAGGGACATACAGAACTGTACAGAGGTTCGGAATACAAGATCGATTTTCTTCCGAAGATCAAGATCGAGATTATCGCCGCCGATTCGATGGTCGAGAATATCGTTTCGACGATCGTGAAGGGGGCGCGCACAGGACAGGTGGGAGACGGCAAGATCTTCGTCTCGCCGGTCGATGATGTGATCAGAGTCCGGACGGAAGAGTCGGGCGAGGACGCAGTCTGAAACATCTCATCAGCCCTCTTTCGCTGAAGCATCAATCCACGAATGTGAGCGCGTTCCGTTAGAGCAGCAACGGAACGTTTTTGTTTCCAAACCACTATGACACTACAACAAGCACATAAGGCCGGTTACGTAGCGATTGTCGGGGAGCCGAATGTCGGCAAATCGACGTTGTTGAACGCGCTGCTGAACCAGAAGCTCTCCATCGTTTCCGCCCGTCCGCAGACGACGCGGCAGCGGGTCCTTGGAATCCTGAGCACCGATGAAGCTCAGATCGTCTTCCTCGATACACCGGGGTTGCTCCAGCCGAAGTATCTTCTTCACGAAAAGATGGTCCGTTCGGCGCAGCTTGCCCTTGAAGATGCGGATATCGTGCTTCTGTTGACCGAAGCATCGAGAAGGACCGAGCTGCCTCCTGTGGTGGAACAGGCAGTCGCCGGCATCGGCGGAGAGAAGAAGCTCCTCCTGATCATCAACAAGGTTGATACTGTCCCGCGCCAGGAAGTCCTGCCGGTCATCGAACACTTTGCCCGCTCGGGAAAATTCGCCGACATCATTCCGATCTCTGCGCTTAAAGGCGAAAACCTGCCGGATCTTCTCAAGACCATCGTGCAATATCTCCCCGATCATCCCGCGTTCTATCCGGCTGATTCGGTGAGCGAACAACCCGAACGGTTCTTTGCCGCAGAACTGATACGGGAGAAGATCTTCGAACTATTCAGAGAGGAAGTCCCGTATTCCACAGCTGTACAGATTATTGATTTCAAAGAACGGGAGCTCGGAAAGACATATATCCAGGCCGACATTATCGTGGAACGGGATTCTCAAAAGGGCATACTCATCGGCAAGGGGGGAGCTGCGCTGAAGAGAATTGGCCAGCGTGCGCGCGTTGATATCGAGGCGATGGTCGGCCGCCCGGTGTTTCTTGAACTCCATGTCAAAGTGCGTGAGAAGTGGAGAGAAAATGAGGGGCTTTTGAAACGCCTCGGATACTCCGGCGACGAGTAGGACCGCATTCTTCGTTCGTGGCATCTTGACCGTGATGTTCAGAATCGAACCGCGAAGGGCGCGAAGAACCGCAGAGAAGATATTGAGAAATCCCTTATCTCTGTAACTCCACACAATTGGCGCTCTTGTTTACCCCGACGTTTCTTGTCGGGGGCGAGCTTGGCGGTTTATCTTTATTCTTGACCTTGAATGTCAACGACCCGCCAGAATGAAACCTCTCCACTACAGCTAGACGACCGTTGTTATGTTCGAAAAAATATCCCATATCGGTATCGCCGTCAGAGACATCGAGGCGTCGACAGCGTTGTTTCAGAAGATCTTCGGCAAGGGTCCTGACCACGCAGAGGATCTGGACGGACATAAGCTCAGGATTGCGATGTTCACTGTCGGCACGTCAGCCATCGAACTGACGCAAGCGCTCGATCCCGAATCACCGGTTGCGATGTTCATCGCGAAGCGGGGAGAGGGAGTGCACCACGTCTCCTTCGCTGTGGACGATATTGAAGCAGAACTGGCCCGGCTCAAAGCTGCCGGTTTCCAGCTCATCGATGAACAATCCCGTCCCGGCGCCGACGGCTATCAAGTCGCCTTCCTCCATCCAAAGTCCACGAATGGCGTTCTGATCGAAATCAGTCAGAAACTCGCCGGCTGACCGCTCCTTTCCCAGAGACGATCAATGGAAATCAGCATCAACAAGGATGACCTCTCGCTCGGCGAGAAGCTTGACTCGCTTCCGGCGATGCCCGGAGTCTATCAGTTCAAGAATTCGGACGCAAAAGTCATCTACGTCGGCAAAGCCCAGAATCTCCGCAGTCGGGTCCGCCAATATTTTCAGCTCTCGCGTGCGCTCGACGCGAAGCTCGACGCGCTGGTTTCAAAGATCGTCGACGTGGAGCTCATTGTCACCGACTCCGAGGTCGAAGCCCTCATTCTCGAAGCCAACCTCATCAAGAAGCTGAAGCCGCGGTACAACGTCCTTCTCAAGGACGACAAGAGCTTTCCCTACATCGTCATCACGAATGAGCCGTTTCCTCGCGTCTTCGTCACGCGCAGGATCATCAGGGACGGGTCGCGCTACTTCGGACCGTACACGGATGTCAAGACGATGCGGTTTGCCCTGAAAACTATCCGCGACATCTTCATGATTCGGAGCTGTAACTATGACCTGACGCCCGAATCCGTTGCGCGCGGGAGATTCAAGATCTGTTTGGACTATCACATCAGGAAGTGCGAAGGACCGTGTGAAGCCAAAGTGTCTGCAGAGTACTACAACGCGATGATCGACAAGGTAGCAAGAGTGCTCCGTGGAAAGACATCCGATGCGGTAGCTCTGCTGCAGGTCGAGATGGACCAGCTGTCTGCAGACCTCCGGTTTGAAGATGCGGCGAAGACGCGTGATCGTCTCAGGGCGCTTTCCGTGTATAACCAGAAGCAGAAAGTGGTGGACATGAAAGAGGTAGACCGCGACATTATCGCCGTGGCGTTGAAGGACGACGATGCGTGCGGCGTTGTGTTCAAGATTCGCGACGGGAAGGTATTGGGAAGTCACCACTATTACATGAGCAACGTAGAAGGAAAAGATGAGGCGGAAGTTGCTGAGACACTTCTCGGGCGATATTACCTCGACAATGAAGATATCCCCGGCGAAATCTCGATCTCAGGCGAAGTGAACTCTTTCGAGGTCATACAGAGCTGGCTCGCCGGTCAACGGGGGGCTCCTGTCAGTCTCGATGTTCCCAAGGCAGGGGAGAAGCTGAAGCTGGTGGGTATGGTGAAGAAGAACGCTGAATTCCTGCTCGAGGAGCTCCAGCTGCAGAAGATGAAACGGGGAGATCTCGTCCCATACTCGGTGCAATCTCTTCAGCGGGACCTGCGTCTCACCGCACCGCCGCGGCGGATCGAATGTTTCGACATCTCCAATATCCAGGGGAGTGACACGGTCGCGTCGATGGTCGTTTTCGTCGATGCGAAGCCGAAGAAAAGCGAGTACCGGAAGTTTAAAATCCGCACAGTCGCGGGGCCGGATGATTTTGCGAGCATGCGGGAGGTAGTCGAGCGCCGATACTCGCGGCTGATCGAGGAAGGGGGGACGAATCCGGATCTTATCGTTGTCGACGGTGGGAAAGGGCAGCTTTCCAGTGCCGTCGAAGTGCTTGGTCAGCTCAATTTCACCTCCACACCCATTGTTGGATTGGCGAAACGGCTGGAAGAGGTCTTTCTTCCCGGCGAGAGTGATCCGTTGCTGATCCCGCGGACATCCTCGAGTCTCAAATTGCTTCAGCAAATCCGTGACGAGGCGCATCGCTTTGCGATCACTTACCATCGGACTCTCCGTTCGAGGAGAATTCTCAAGACCGAGCTGGATCTCATCAAAGGCGTCGGTAAGACGCGGGCGACGGAGCTGCTGGAGTCGTTCGGCTCCGTGCAGGGCGTGAAGTTCGCGACGGAGGAGCAGATCGCCGAAATCGTTGGGCCCAAACTTGCCTCCGAAATCAAGGAATACTTCACAGACGCGGAACCTGAGGGGAAGCCGGAGCATCCCTCCGAATGAGGATTGGGCACTTTTGGCTTGCCTCATCGTGGCCGGTCGTATCATTGCGAGACGGTCTTCATAGCTGTGAAGCGCGAATCGACGCATGATCTCGGCCGGCTTGTCATTGCCGCGGCGGGATCAAATCCTATGGATGAAGAAGAGCAGGGACCCTTCTCCATTACTCCTGCGCAAACTTAGGACTGGTACCTTGCTTATAAGGGGTTTTTTGTGGTAATTTCAACCGCTATCAACTTTCGGACCCACCGGTTGCGCCTCAGTAAGTAATCTTGAAGGGAATCATGGCAAGTTCAGGAATGCTTCGTGTTCTCATTGTGGACGATGAAGATTCATTCCGTCTCAGCATCGAGATGGCGCTGAAAATGAGCGACAAGTTTTCTGTCCGATCCTGCGGCTCCGGCGAGGCGGCGATGGAATTGCTGAAGACTGAGCAGTTTGACGCGATCCTGCTGGACAATAAAATGGAGGACATGAGTGGGCTCGAAGTGCTGCAATGGATGCACGAGCAGGAAATCCAGACTCCCACGATCATGATCACTGCGGCAGGTTCAGAGACGGTCGCGGTCGAAGCCATGAAGCTCGGCGTGTATGACTATCTCCGGAAGGATCAGCTGGACATCGACCGGCTCCGCCTTGCCATCAAGAGCGTATGCGAGCGATATCTCTTCAAGCAGGAGATGATCGAACGCGAAGCAGAGAAGCGGATGCTGAAAGAGAAGCAGAAGGAACTCGACTCACTGAGGCTCTTTCACGACACGGTGAATTCGGTTGGCCAGCTCCTTGAAAAAAGCCTCACCGATTTGCAGAAGAACCTCGGAGATTTTCAGACCGAGCTTCTCGGATCCGTGACGGACGGCGCGCATGCGCGATTCAAAGAGGTTTTCAAGGAATTGCACCAGAGCGTGGAGGTTATTTCGACAGGCGTCGCGTCGATGCGAAACCTCTCAGCGGTAGTGACGCACCGGTTGGATGAGATTCAAATCGCACCGAGGGCTGAGGGTCCCAAACGAACATAGCGTTTTCTCTGTAATGATCGGAGCTTCTGAACCGAAACGAGTCAACGCAGTACCCTGCCGCCCGACCTTACTGCCCAATGTGGCACTCCCCGACGTTTTCCCGCATGCAGTCGCAGACAACAAAGACCATCGCGGAGCTGTTGCTTAATGCACCGGGGCAATCAGTCTCAAATCGAAGAAAGCACAAGTCTACCACGTAAGCCCCACAAGGAGGATACCATGAGCAAAGGTCAAAACAGCAAGAAAGACTCAAAGAAAGAACCGGCGAAAACCATGAAAGAAAAAAAGTTGGCAAAGAGAGAAAAGAAGAATGAGAAGCTGAACCATGGGATTCTCAATAAATAACATGGTTTAGGTCGAGGCTAAGGATCGCTTGTTGGCAGCAGGGAACGGCGGGTCAACTTCGTTCGAAATGTGCTCGCGAAGGAGGCTCGGCCAATTGCCGGGGCTGTTTGATGTGAGATACTCAGGCTCTTTGGACTCGCGAATTGTAGTTAAATGTGAAAGGTGACCAATGGAAGAAGAACAACAGCAGCAAGAAGAAGTGCAGCCTGTCATGAGCGAGTACCAGGGCAAGCCTGTTTTACGCATCCCAACTGTCGATAGGCCAAATCCCGACACCACCTGGCATTGGATGTCGTTCGGGAAGAACAAAGCCAAGGCGATTGTGAAGTACTTCGACGCAATAAAGAAGTTCGCGGAAACTTGAAGCGTGAAAAGGGAGAGGCGGAGTAATGGCAGACAGCTGTTGACGAAACGAGCAGCAAACCATCAGTAGGTTATGTCAACAAATTAGCGTATCTTATCAATATCACCTCGCTGAACGAGGTTTCTGTTCTGCTGTCGAACGGAAGTGGTTGTTTTCTCAAAAGCTGGGTTTGCACTTCACTTGTCGGGTGAAGTCCCGCAGTACGGGATGCCCAAAAGGCGGCACATAGCGGGTAGTCCGCTGGTGAGAAGAGAATGATTCTTAAAGAACGGAGCAACGACATGGCGCATTCCATCACTCGTATCGTGCTTACCCCTCGCGAAGCTGAGGAAAAGGCGTTGATTGTCGACCAGCTCAGGGCCAATCCCCGCGGCCCGTGGGTGAACGGCAAGAAAATGGGCCTGCCAGCTCCAAGAGATACGACACCGCAAAGCAACAAGAAGAAATAACTGAGATATCGGGTTGCGAATGGAGAATATTGATCCCCCATGCACCCGGAGCTTATCACCTCACCGCGTTTCGGCATACAGGCCGAGAAGCAGGAATTTCGAAGTGGCGTGGTATCTTTCGATTTTCTGCCGCTTGGTATCCAGCTTTCCCCGGCTTTAACTCCCGCCTGCATCCTGAGAAACTGATTTCCACCTTTGTTTCGTTTCGGCGGGCCTCGACTATGTCGGGGCAAACGGCAACTGGTTCAGTGCCTGCACCCCGCACGAAACTGCCTTATATGTCTTCACTCGAGAATTTCCCCAAAACCTTCCTCTGGACTGATTTTCTGAAGATGCTCCAGTAGCCTGGAAATCTCATTCCTTCCCTGCAATCCTAATTTCCACGAACCGCACGACAATACCAAGTCATTTCTTCGAGCAGTCACTCAGAATTCAATCGAGCGCGGCAGGGCAGAAGTTGACGAAGCCGACTAGTTGAAACGCTGCTAGGAGGATGCTGAAATAAAAAAAAAGACCACCACAAGGACACGAAGTCTCAAAAATGTCTTCCTTGAATACTCATATCCTCTCAAAATCGAGTTTCTTAATCCAGATTTTCGCGTCTTTGTGCCTTCGTGGTGAAAGAAACTGGTTTTTCTGCAAACTCCTGGCGTTGTGGCTCGCCAATGGCTGGAGAGATTATATCGCCTGCGATGACACCAACACTGGTCACCAATATCCGCCCTGTTGTGAAGCTGTGGTTACAACTCCTCTATCTCTCAACGCGCGATTTTTGCGTGGTTGTCCGGACCAGGCGTTGCTGTTCTGTCATTTCTAGGAATTCTCTTTTCGGACGAATCCTCCCTCTCTTGAAATGTCTTGATGTTACGGTATTATCACCGTATCGTCACGCACCAACCACCGTGGCATTTCACGCACGCCCTGTTGCATCCGGGTCCATCTCGGCATTGCTTGTCGGGCTGTTCGGACGTAACTCATTTCTCAAATGAAATAGAAGGTGAGCCATGAACAGCTCCGTACAACCCAGTCGTACGTCCTCGTTGTACTTCTCTATCCTGTTTCTTTCGGTACTTCTGTTTTCGTATTCTTCTGCACAGATCACGATTCCGCAGACCGCACTCTCCAACCTGCTGACGGTGGGCACATCGATCAACGGGTACTCGTCGAATGTTGCACCCCGAACTGCAAACATCGGCAAGCGGGGAGGCCCAACAGTGTACGACTTCAGCGGATATGTTTTCGAGCAAACTGGGACCCTGCAAGTATACTCTGTAGGCAGTATACCGGCACTGGCAGCGCGCTATCCGTCCAAGGCAGTAGTCTTCGGACCTTCGGCGACAGACATCGAGAACAACCCCATTTTTCTTTTCGGAACTGATACGATCTTCGTTGTCGGCGAGGCTTCCTTGACTCAACAGCGGCGCTTCTACCACAACCGGCCGTACGAACCGACGTTCGTTTATCCAATCACGTATCCGGCGTCCCGAACCTACACTACCACGCACTATGATACAGTGTACAATGTGTCCGGTTCCATTGCCTCGACGAATGTCAGCATTGGTTCAGACAGCACCAGCATTGACGGATTCGGAACACTTAAATTCCTCGGTCGCCAATTCGAATGCCTGCGCGCGAAAGTGAATCATTACACTTATTCGGACAAGGAATTCATGTTTTTTACCAGGGAGGGCGTCGTCCTCGTCGTCTCGATGGCTTCCTCACAGCGAGATACGGGCCTCGTTCAACCAACTGGAGTCACGCTCCTTGTTCCATCGTCAATCGTTAGCGTAGGTCAGCAAGCTATGATGCCGGCGCACTACACACTTGACCAGAACTACCCAAACCCGTTTAATCCTACGACGACCATTTCCTTCAATATTCCGGCACAATCGTTTGTATCACTGAAGGTATTCGATGCATTGGGAAGGGAAGTGTCGGTTCTAGTTGGAGAAGAGCTCTCTCCTGGCACATACTCACGACAATGGAATGCTGTCAATGCCCCGAGCGGTCTTTACTTCTATCGTTTGCAGGCTGGCGAGTACCTGGAGACAAAGAAGATGATACTGTTGCGATGAGAATCTGGGCGTCAAGAGAAACTGAAGCCGGGCCATCAGAAGTCCGGCTTCTTCATTTTCGGGTCACTTACCACGCTCAAAATCCGATTGTCGATTTCCTCGACTAGCCTCCTGGTATTCATTCGGTGGGTAAGGTCGGAAGTTGAGTGCAGCTGCACAGGGTGAAGTTGCCGCGCGTTCCCATTTTCAGCAACCCTCACCGACTGCACGATACACCTATGCAACCCTTCTAAAATCCCGTTGTCCGTAATTCATGCGACAGGCATCGGTCGGTACTTTCCGGACGTTGACTTTGACTCTAGAAAGTGCATAGTTGTAGCCACTCCCCAAGCACCGTTTGTCCTCCAGGCATACCGTACAAACCAGAAATCCTCAGGAGGAACCGAAATGGACGAACAAGCCACGCCAGTGAAGAAGTTCCAGTGGAAGTGGGTTGGAATTTCAATGGCATCCTATCTCCTGTTCTATATGCTGCCAATTGCCGTAATAGTCCATTCATATTCGCCTGGCGACCCCAGTGTGATGGCTCGTACCGTGCTTGCTGTCTGGAGCTTCGCTGGCATCTTCATCATTGCCGCGATTGTTGGTTATGTCTCAGAAGGTGTAACCCTTTGGGAGCCGGCTTGTTCCGCTGCGTCGGTGATAGTCCTGCTCGGCGTGTACTTCGCTGTTCATATTCTTTCATCTGGATTGTACGTGGAAGTGCGAATGTCTCGATTGTTTCGAGAAACGCTCGTGATGGTGATTGTCTTTATTCTTCTATCCCTCTTGGGCGCTTGGTTCGGGGAACGTGCACAGAAACTCTGGAGGCAACAATGACTAACAAGGTACTCTTCTTCAGTGCGACCTCGTTGATCCTGATCGGACTTGGATGCTCTTCGAGCAACGTTGCGAAGGCTCCCTTGCCGCAAACAGAACTCGAAGGTTCGTGGGTTGGTTCGACCGCCAACCGGCGGGGAGGACTCGGCACCATGGAGGTCGTCGGATCTGAGATGCGGTTTTGGATGAATGGGCGGCTAGTGTACAAGGGATCATTGAGCGCCGAGCCGAATGGATCGCCCAAGCGGGCCGCTTTCATGATCACGGAAAGCCCAAGCCCGAACTACATCGGCAAGACATCGCTCGGGATTTACGAACTCCGCAACGATAACGACAGTTTGATCCTTGCGGCGAATGAACCCGGAATCCTTGAACGCCCGGCAGCCTTTGATATGAGCGAAGCCTCCCGTACGGTAGTCTTCCTGTTTCAACGCAAGAAGTCTGCTGATGACCGGGAGGAAGTGCAGGCAAATTTCGACGCGCTGATTAACTGGACGAACAACCTGGCTGCATTTTCGTACCAGTATCGAATTCGTCCGTCAAGCACGGGCGGGGGCAATGGCGCGTATACCGGACTGGTCTTGCCTAAGAAAATGGCGACGAATGAGGACGGTACCTTCACCTTCATCATCATTGGTCCAGATGAAGTGAAGATCAAGGCAGTGTCGAAAACAGTAGAGGGTGCGGCGATAGAGACTACACTCGACGGTGACGGCCGCCTGAGCAAATGGACTTACTTTGGAAGATTTAAGCGACTGCGTGTGAAAGATAACACCAAGAAGAATAAAAGTCTACCACCATCATGCGCGATGTCTAGTACTAACTCGCGCAAAGTCTATCACTAACTGGAGCATCGACACTCATTTGGACCAATGTTTACGGTACAGAAATGAGCTTTTTCCAGCTATATATATTATTAGATAATATTACTACCATCTCTGCGCAAAGCTGCGAGATGGAGGAAACTGGAAGGCTTCTGCGTAACTCTCCGCGGGATAAGCACTTGCGCGCTCTTGGTAGTGGCCAATCGAATAATAATATTATTTGTTTTGTGGACAGGACCCGGCCAATAGGTCCGAAGATCCTTGTCAATCCAACGTGCGTGGGGGTACGTTGATTTGGGCGGTTTGGACCGTGGATACATTGAGTGTTTTTACCCAACTAGGTGAAAAGCGCTGGCGTGAATCAGCAGATGATTCAGGAAGATGCGGGGCTGTGCGTCTAAAGACGTGGAGCGCTTCGCGTTTTCACACGTGGGAGCTTGGTGTGAGAAATTAGGTCTGATTCGCTTCAAGACGGGAGAAAACCCGTCGGAAGTCGTGTCCGTGCTTCATGCGGCGAACATTCGTCCGGACTTCCCTGACTTGAAACTTCGTCAATGAAGCAGTATTATTGCTCCGTTGTTCCTTGCGCCACACAGTGAGTTCTCACTCGTAAAAGATATTCTGCTTGGCTGGCATGAGAAGACATTGAATTGTCATTGAGTATTTCATCAACGGAGGATTAATGAAGAACCTGTTCCGATGTCTCCTCGCGTCGTTATTCTTTTTGATCGGCACGGATTCATTGCTTGCCCAATGGGTGCAAGCTCTTTATCCTCTAAATAACGTTCCAGTTAAAACAGTAGTAGCAAGTGGAACGAATATATTTGCCGGAACATATGGCAAAGGAGTATATCGTTCAACGAACAATGGAACAAGTTGGACTCAAGTGTACAATAGACTCAATACTTATGGTACATTTGGTACTATTGTTAATGTCCTTTCAACAAGCGGAACCAGTATAATTGCCGGAACTGATGGAGGTACATACTTATCCACCAACAATGGAGCAAATTGGAATTCAGTAAGCATCGGTTTGACTAGTGCTTCGGTGACTGGTCTTTCCGTAAGTGGAACAACCATATTTGCAATTACAAGTGGAGAAGTATTCTTTTCAACAAACAACGGAACTACATGGACTCGCACGGCTTTTAACTTTAACAGCTCTCTATATTCAGTTGCAAGTAGCGGAACAGACATAGTTGCAGGCACTCTTAGAGGTGTATTATATCTATCAACAAACAGTGGAACAGACTGGACCAAGATAAATAATGGATGGGGGAGTTATTCGCAGCTAAACGCGATTGCAGTAAGGGGAACAAATATCTCCGTTGCCATCAAGAATCCCAACGGATTGCAAATTGGAGGAGCGGTATTCTTATCAACAAATTATGGAACAGACTGGACCCAACTAACTAATGGTGGATGGGGAACTGCTGATGTAAAATCGCTGGCAATAAGTGGAACAAATATATTCGCTGGCACTGACAATATTGGCAATAGTGCAACCGGAGTATATGGGGTATACTTATCAACAAATAATGGAACAAGTTGGAATCAAGTTAACAATGGGTTTGCTAAAACTGATACGGTAGCAACTTATGTTAATGCTTTTACACTGGCACTAAACGGAACGAATATGTTAACCGGGGCTGATCATGGAGGAGTATATTCTTCTACAAACAACGGAACAAGTTGGACGAATCTTCCGGGAGATCAATATTGTTTTACTTCTGCGTTTTCATTTTCGGTGAACGGAACAAATATCGTCGCAGGCGCTCGTGACGGTGGCGTAGCTCTATCAACAGATAATGGGGAAACCTGGAGAAACGTAAATATTGGTTTGAGTAATCTAGCTGTATTGTCAGTTGCAGCAAGCTCCAATGGGACAGGTGGAACAAACATATTTGCCGGCACTTGGTACGGATATGTATATAAATCGACAAACAATGGTGCAAATTGGAGCAATGTCGCCGTAAGCACCTCAAAGACGTACGATGTAACATCGCTAGCAATGAGTGGAACAAACTTATTCGCCGGTACAAGGGGTGGTGGAGTGTATCTTTCAACTAACAACGGGACAACCTGGACTCAACCGGGAACTTCATTTACGCTTGGTACTGTCTATGCACTTGCAACAAGTGGAATACATGTGTTCGCAGGTTCTGCCGGCGGAGGCGTATGGCATTCAACAAACAATGGTACGAGCTGGAATGTTACAGATTTTGGAAAGAGCGTAACATCACTCGCAGTAAGTGGAACAAATATATTGGCAGGTTCTATCGGCGGGGGAGTTTATCTCTCTACAAACAATGGAGGAACTTGGACTCAAACGTCCTTGAACAATACTGCTGTAAGATCGCTCTCGCCCAGAACTATCCCAACCCCTTCAATCCCTCAACAACGATTCAATTCAGCGTTCCCAACACTTCCTTCGTTTCGCTGAAAGTATTCAGTGTGCTGGGTGCGGAGATAGCCTCACTGGTAAACGAGAACAAACCAGGTGGCACATATCAGGTTGCTTGGGACGCAAACGGATACTCGAGCGGTGTGTATTTGTATCGTCTAATGGCGGGAGGCAAGGTGTTCACTGGAAAGATGAATCTACTGAAATAGGGTTGACGAGCCGGTCGAAATGATCAGGCCCAATATCGCCGTATTCGTCAGCTCCTGAGAAAAGCGAAATCCATTTCTTCGAGTAGCCAAACAAAGGAGACGCCTCAGTGTGTACAGGCGAGAGACGATTGTGAAGACTATCTGTGCGGGAGCCTCGAACGGAAACATTCCGGGGCAACCGAAGCAGCCACCCGTTAGGCGCAACATGCAGTGTTAATAAGAAATAAGGCATTTACAGTATGAATTCCATAACAAAATGTTTTGCCATCACTTTATTCATAACACTTAGCACGGAACCCGTTTTAGCACAACTAGGGGAATCGATTCCTCAGGGTCTCAGTCCATCAACCATGGCAATTACACAGGATGGAAAATACGGCTATATCGGTTTTGATCTTTCGGAGGTCGTCTTCAAGGTGCGTCTGGCAGATCTTACCGTCGTAGCGGGTGCCGATCTATCCAGGTATTTCCCAATAGAGAGTGAGGATATTGCTCTGGACTCGAGTGAAGAGAAGCTCTTTGTTTACTCCCCCACCTGGCGAAAACTGCTCGTCCTCGATACCAAAACGATGAGTGTGATCCATACTATCGATTCCATCAATGTTTTTGGTATGGTCCGTTCCAAGTATGGCCCGTTCATCATGACATGGGACGGTGGGAGCGTTGTGACCTTTGTCAATACAGAGACTAATGAATTGACAAATTTCCGAGCATCTGGTGAATTCTTTTTAAAGATTCTAGAAAGCAACACAAATCAGGACATTTGGTACGTCGTTAGTGGAAAAGAACCCGGGAACTCAGAGCTCAACGCAGGCATCTACGATCATAAGGCAAAGACTTGGATCCGTAAGGTTTCCCTTCCCACGGAGGCCCGGGCGAGTTCAATTGCTGATCTTAGAGTCCTGCCCAATGAGCATAAAGCCTACGTAGCCATCTTCGGTGGTTGGTATCAAGACAATATGCATGGTTACGGGTGGCTCCATTCAGTTGATCTTGTGAGTGGGGGAGTCAAGGTTGTTCCTATTGATGGCGGTGCTGGGTGTTTGGAGGCAAGCCCGGATAGCCGGTGGCTGTACGTGGGTACCGGCTGGCCTATCCCAAGCACGAGCAACCTCCTGGTAGTTGATACTCAGTCCGATAGCATAGTGAATCAGATATACTTGGGTAAAAACAAGCATAACTGGTACTATACACAGATGAATATCCTGCAGATTGACCCTGCACACCCCAGTCTTCTCTACGCAACAAGTACTGATGGCAATGCGCTCGTCAAGATGGATTTGCACAGCCTCGCTCTCCTCGATGTGCTTGTCTTCAATGAAGAAAGCTTCCAGCCGCAATTCTTCGTCAGGCGGCCCGGTCAAGCCAATGGGTTCATACTTCTAACTAATCGTCCGTACGCCTTTGAGCTTGATCTTGACCAGGCGATCATAAAGCGTAACGTTAGATTCCCCAATATTCTTCAGAATACCGGTACCAATGACATTGCCTTCAATAAAGCTGGAAGAATATTTATAGCCCAAGGTGGATCCTTTCTTGAGGTCGATGCACAAGATATGCGTCTCCTTGTGACTCATACGCTTCCTCCGGGTGCTCCATGGGTGTGGTCTTTTGTCCTTTCAAAAGACGAGAAACATTTATATTCAGTAACTTATAATGATCAAATTGCGAATAAGTTTGTAGCAATGAATACCACAACTTTTCAATTAGAAGCATCCATAAAACTTGAAGGTGGTGTTTTCAATTTCAGACCTTACGAACTGCCGGATGGTTCCAAACTGTATGCTCTTGGTGGACAACAAAATGGACATGTGGTGATTCATGTGATTGAGACGGATACCTACACTATTAAGAAGACGATCACCTATGAGGAGCCCGACAGGCTTGGCATATCTGCCGGGCCTTATTATCCATTTGCCTATGACTCCAATTCGCACACGCTTTTTGTGGGAGCTACTCACGTAGTCCTGGCCATAGATACGGATACAGATGTTATCAAGAAGGTCATCTATTTGGGGGATGCGGCCAGAGCTATCGGTCTTGGACTCCAACAATTGACTTACATTAATGCAATTGGAATGGTTTATAATCCCCGGGAAAACTATCTCTACATAGCGCATCTCGATCGAAGTTTCGTCAGCATTTATAACCTAACCAACGATCAATTTGTACTCAAGGTCATCAACTTGAAGGGATTTTACCCGAGGATCATGTACGCGAACGATGACTTAAGCAAAATCTATAGCATAAATATCCGTTCAGATAACGTTTCGGTGATAGACGTAAACTCGAAAGCTGTTGAAACAATCATTGATCTGCATTCCTTTCCGATTACCAGCGTTAGGGATAAAGAAGTGATTCCGAAAGAATTTAGTTTGAGCCAAAACTTCCCGAATCCTTTCAACCCAACCACGACGATTCGCTACACATTGCCGAGGACAAGGGAGGTTTCGCTCGCCATCTACAATGTGCTTGGTCAACTTGTATCCAGACTTGTGGTCGGGCGCAAGGAGGCAGGTTTCCATGAGGTCCATTGGGATGCCAACGTCCCCAGCGGCATCTACTTCTATCGATTGCAGGCTGGCGAATACTTGGAGACAAAGAAGATGATACTTTTGCGCTGACGAATGTGCACATGGAGAAACACTGAAGCCGGGCTATTCAAGTCCGGCTTCTTCGTTTTCGAGTCGACGCAAGAGCGGCTCTGCAACAGGGGGCGGGTCTCGGATGAATTCTTCCAGTTGTGTTTTTGAACAATAGCTCTTATCTTTCAGGGTAGTGGTTGTACCCGGTTCGGCTTATTGAATATCTGCGCCAGAGGCGCATCCGCCTCCGGCGGAGAACACCGATTAAAGAATATCGAATTTCGAAGGTGGTTTCGAGCTACTTCAAAGTTCTGCGGTTCGCTAATCGATATTCGTTATTCTTCTTTACCCGGGCGCTTAGCTCAGCTGGTTCAGAGCGTACGCCTCACACGCGTAAGGTCGTAGGTTCGATCCCTACAGCGCCCACGGAAAAATTGACTATTGTGGATTGACAACTGTCAATTGACAATCATTCCTCATGTAGGGTCAGCGGTTTCACGCCAGCGATGCTGGATGGTCGTGCGGCAACGTAGAGCGGGAATCAGGTGGAGTGCACGGGAATGGGGCAGTAAAAAGCAACTGTGCGAATTCGGGAAACCGGATTCGCATTTCTTTTTTAAGGAGTCACTGATTCTTCGTCGGATAAGCACAGAGGTTCGCAGCAGCGTCCGCCAACGGATTGCGCGTTCTTTGCGTCCCGCCGCCTTTTGGCAGGACCGATTGCGAAATGCTGTTTGAGGTCGCCGTTTCGTTCGTTTCTTCACTCATTCGCCAGGTTTACTTCTCTCCCGTGGGCTACCGAAATGAAACGGTTACCCTCCCTTTGTTGTTGAGCATTGTAACCTAGCTGAGGAGCCTTGAAGAGCATCGTGAGTATCCCTATTGTCGCCCTTTTTGCGATGATCGGGATTTCTCGTTCGGCGACTGGACACTCGGAATCCACTTCAAAGGATGTAAATCGTATGACGACATCGCGTGATAGCTCTTTCTTTGAGTCAACACTTCACGACACCTATACCAAAGGCACGCCCAAAGTAGTGAAGAGCGATGCCGAATGGAGAAAAATACTCACGCCGGAACAATATCATATCGCTCGTGAACAGGGAACGGAGCGTCCGTTCTGTGGATTGTTGAATGATGAGAAACGACCGGGTATCTATTCCTGCATCTGTTGCGGACTCCCGCTCTTCTCTTCCGATTCCAAATTCCATTCCGGAACTGGCTGGCCGAGTTTCTTTCAGCCGGTGCGAAAAGACCATATCTCTGAAATCACCGACAAAAGCTGGGGGATGGTGCGGACGGAAATCAACTGCGCTCGTTGCGACGCGCACCTTGGGCATGTGTTTGATGACGGGCCGAGACCTACTGGACTGCGGTACTGTCTGAACTCAGATTCACTGCATTTCACTGAGGTGAAGAGGTAGGTCGGATCTGTTGATGAGGATGAAATCGAGGTGACGAGAACAAGCCGCTTCAAAGGGTTGAATCTTCCTTGCGCCTCCTCTCAGAGGTTATCAAGAAAATCGCGGATTGAATCCCAAAACGTGTTCGTGCGCCGAGTCGGATAGGTGTAGCGGCTCTTTTCGATGAGCCCGATCGGTCCTTCATAGATACCGCCGTGCATCCAAACGTCAAGGACTCTTACAGCGATCGTGTTTTCTTTACCCTGGAGCAGCACGGAGGGAGGAACCGTGTATACACGCAATTGCTGATAGTCTTTCGTCATCTCACCTTTGCCTATCCGATGGTTCATATCGCCCGTTTTTCCAATGAGCTGGCCGTTCAAGTACGTTTCATCACAGTCATCGATTTTTCCCATCAGCAGAATGAGTCGCTTACCCGCGAGTTCCTGAGGCACGTTGAATTTCATTCTGTACCATGCATACCCGTCATGGTCCTTGTAGCCCTGAGCGTCCCAGATAAGAGGCGCCTTCAGAATCTGCCATCGTGAATCATCGAATGAACTCTCAGCCCAGGCCTTGCTGTCGCCGACTTTGAATTTCCACTGACCCGACAGATCGAGGCCCGGCTCAGGAGAATTCAATGACTGATAGAATCCTACGTTGCCATGTGTTAATCCCCCGGCTTGCTTGTAGTCGTACACCCGAACAGCTATAACATTGTCTCCGTCGTCGAATAAATAATCCTGTGGAACCGGGCATCGGAAATCGATTCCGTAACCGCTATAGAAGCTGGGGGGGAAGATTCCCACATAACCGATCATCTTCCCGTTCAGATAGATCTCACCGGCGTCGTCGATGTGACCCAGCCGCAGATACAATGGTCGGTCATGAAAGCGGCTGCTCACTTTGAAATGCTTCCTGTACCAGGCGTATCCATTATAGCCCGGGTACCCCTGCTCCTCCCATGGTGAGGGAGCCCGGATCACATCCCACTCTGAATCATCACATTCATATTTGGACCACTCTGCGTTGTCTCCAAGCTCGAATTTCCAACGTCCGCTCAAATCAAGCACTTGTCTCAGCTCCAATGCCTGGCCTGGGGATTGTGCCAGGGATCCGGTCAGGCACAACACTACTGTAAGAGTTCTGGTCAGCATGATTCCTCTGAGTTGCGATAGAATGTGCGTCGTACGATGAGTCAGGCGAGCCATGATGCAATGACGAGCAACGAGCCGAATATCATTGCTCAGTTGCGTCACCGCACAACCAGGTTCGTGCGCGGAAGGATCCTGGGTGCGATCTCCTCAAGGATTCCGTCTCCATTGCCATCCCTGGTTTCAATAAAACGCTGAAATGTTGCCGGCTCACCGAATACTTCAAGAGCTGTGAAGGCTTTGTAGCGTATCTCCCGGGTTGATCCTCGAACTGCGAGCTCTTCCAGTTTTGTATGGATAGAGCCGAGATCCATCTTTGGAAACGCTATGCGCATATACGTGAGGTGACCAAGTGCGGTTTCGACAACTCCCGGCACGTCGGATTCCAGGCATCGCTGGTAGTTCGCGACAATCCGTGCCATGCTCCCATGTCGCTGGCTCCGTCGCTCAGCTGCTTGTTCTCCATGAAGTGCGCCGGATTCTTGCGGCCTTGCTGATGCAGTGGCCACCATGACCATGACGATTGCGACACCCATATACGTTTTCATGATATTCTCCCGGTAGGTTTTGTGACTGCCCCGTGATCTGCGTGCAACACAAGGAAGTTACGGGTCAATTCACCGGGAGGTGTCTCATTCGTGTTTCAATGTTGTAAAAAGATGTCTCCGCTGTTTTGCATCATTCCACAAGGGTACATCGACTCAGTGCACAACGAGTTTGTAGCCTATGCCGTGAATGGTGATAATGTGCCTTGGCGAGCCGGGATCCTTCTCAATCTTCTGGCGGAGCTTGAGCATGAAATTGTCGACCGTTCGCGTGCTGATGGAGTCGTCGTATCCCCATACCTGTGTGAGGAGTTCATCGCGCGACACAGCTTTGTTCCGATGGAGCCAAAGGTACTTCATGATTTCGTATTCTCTGGGGCTCAGGTTGAGGGGCCGATTGTCCCGCGTTGCAGTATATGACGTAAAATCCAGAACGAGCGTATCAACGACCATCCGCTCTGGCGGAGCTCCCATGACTCCTTCGGCTCTGCGGATGACGGCTTTTATGCGGGCCATGAGCTCGCGCACGCCGAAGGGCTTCGTGATGTAGTCGTCCGCGCCAAGCTCAAGGCCAAGGACCTTGTCGATCTCTTCGCCCCGGGCCGTCAGCATGATGATGGGTGTGGAAATTCCCTGCTGGCGAGCACGTTTGCAGACATCCAGACCTGAAAGCCGCGGGAGCATGACGTCAAGAATTATGAGGTCGTATGAACCGTCGATAATCTTTTTGAGCGCTGTTTCGCCGTCGGTTGCAGCATCGACGTGATAGTTCTCGAACTCCAGATTATCCCTGAGCCCACGCAGCATCTCACGTTCATCTTCAACAACTAATATGTGTGACATAGAATTTCTCAGATGGTGATGTGCATTCTCTATGTGACGATGGGGAAGGAGAGCCTGAATGTGCTTCCCATCCCGGGGCGGCTTTCAACAGTGACTTCGCCATGGTGCGCATCCATGATGTGTCGGACCAGGGTCAGCCCAAGCCCGCTGCCCCGCACTTCATGTGTCAGTCCGGTCGAGACACGATAGAATTTCTCGAATATTTTCGCTTGATCTTGTTCCGCGATGCCGATACCGTTATCGTGAACTTCGACATAGACACTCTGTGCCGTTCTCCCGGTGCGTAGTTTGATCCATTTCTCCGCGCCGGCATATTTCATCGCGTTGTCGATGATGTTCAGTAAGGCCTCAGCGACTGCCGGACTGTCCGCCATGATGTCCGGCAGCGGATGGACGAACTCTTTCTCGGCCGCGTATCCCAAGTGATCGAATTGAGACTGGTAGGACGCCAGGACCTGCGTGACGACGGAGTTGATGTCGACGGGTGTGAGGTGATAGGCTTTGTTTCCCGACTCTATCCGTGAGAAGCTGAGCACGTTGTTGATCAGCCCTGTAAGGCGTTCGGTCTCCCGAACGATCGTCGAGTAGTACTCCTGTTTCTTCTCCTCGCTTGGCACGCGACCCATTTCGAGTGTTTCCCCGAACATGCGAATGAGAGAGAGTGGCGTGCGAAGCTCGTGGGAGACATTCGAGACGAAATCGGACTGCATTCGGGCCAGCTCCATTTCGCGTCGCACTGTGCGGTAGAGGAACCAGGCACCGAGCAGAATCATGATGTCAAGAGCAACGAGAAGGGCCAGGTTGCGATAAAATCTGTCCCGGGCGAGTTCTTTGATGGTTTCCCCGTGCATCCGGATTCCGAGCGTGTAACCGGGGAACAGCCAGAGTTCTTTTGTCTGGCGCTCATCCCCGGGATAGAGCGACTCTGTTGCATATACTTGTTGACCATCTGAATTACGCACCACCGAGAGGATGAACTCGGTGCCAGCGGTCTCATCGAGTTTTTGTCGCAGAGAATTCCGGACGAACAGCTCGGGGTCAAGAATGATGATGACGATCTCCCTCACGTTCGCCGGAGCACGTGCAATGAACAAGAGGCCGGTATGTTGTTCACCCCTCGTGTTTTCCACTGAAACGCCTTCGATTTTTCTGTATCCGGTTTCTTCAAGGCGGCTAAGTCGAGTGATGCGGGATTGCTCTGACCGTATCAATTTCAGGACATCGGCCTTGTTCACTACCGTTGAGGTAGTGTCCTCGTGTCTTGAAGCCGAAAGCGTCACCGCTCTCCCAGCACTGTCCACAAGGAACAGCGCTCGAATCCCGCTGCTGGATGAGAGAAATGACGTGAAATCCGCTGCGGATGGGGGCGTGGCTGGAGCACGGCCAGGCCACAGGATTCGATTGATCTCCCGTGCCCATCCATCTGCTATATCCCACGCGTACTGGTTTACCGAAAAGAGAGCTGCATCGAGCTGCTGGCGATATGTGCGCTCGACCAGTTTCTCGCTCTGTGAGAGGGAACTGACCTCGTACGCTGTAAAGAAGACGGCGGGGAGCAGGACAAGAAGCAGAAGGACCGCTGCAAGCGATCTTAGGACATTGTGTTGTCTATTGATCTTGAACACGATGATATGATCCCAATGAACGGACGGATTACTCTCAGAAAGTATGCAATGAAAGGGCAATGCGCAAGCCCTCTGCGATGACTCGCTCTGGTCCTTATCATTGCACGAACCGGATCCAATGAACTTGGCGTGATGCGCACGGGGGCAATGACGAACACCGCCCAACCGGATTGCGAAATTGCTTCGATTCAGAATCTCTCTTCTTCACCGATGTGACGGAGTAGCCGATTCGCAGGCAACTTCTCCCAAATCCTGAGGTTCAAGAGACAGGCGCACGTTTCATAGTCCATCCGGATGAGTTGCTACTCACGTGCCCTATCTTTCGATTGATTTTGCCCCCCTCTTTCAGTACGTTGCCCTCCATCCGTATTCTCTCCTGAAGGAGCGCAATGAGTGACACTGGCAGCAAGGACTCCAACGTCGGTCTCTTCTCGATTCTGAAAAGAAGCGTTCTTAGCCCCCGGCTGATAAAATTCGGTGTTGTTGGCGCCAGCGGCGTTCTCGTCAATGTCGGATGTCTCTATCTTCTCACAGAATTTGCACGAATCCCGTATTTTATTGCCAGCCTCATCGCAATCGAACTGTCGATCATCTCCAACTTCACGATTAATATCCTCTGGACATGGCGCGACAGGTCGGAGAAGGGTACGCTGTCCACAAAGCTCGTTCGCTATCATATCGGCGCGGGAGCGACGGCCTTCCTTGGCAACTACCTGATTCTGGTGGCATTGACCGAGTTTTTCGGGATGCACTATATGATCTCGAACCTCATCGGAATCGCAGTGGGGACCTTTTCCAACTATCTCATCAACGACCTCTGGACGTTCAAGAAGAAGCAGTGAGTGTTTCCTTCTGACTGAAGACTAGGCATGATCGAATCCGTGAAACGCCTCTGGAACGAACGGCCCATGGCGGCAATCGTCCTGATTGCGATCGTCCCGCGCCTCGTCGCAGCCGTGTTCTCTAAAGGTTACGGCATGCACGATGATCATTTCGGCCCCATCGAGCAGCCGTTCATCATCATGAACTATCTGACCTACTGGACTGGGCGCGTCATCCCGCACGGTCACAGCATCCTGTATCCATCAATCCATTACGCGCTCTTCAATCTCCTGGAAGCAATCGGGGTCTTCGATCCCCAGGCGAAGATGTTCGTTGTCCGATTGCTCCACGCGCTCTATTCGCTCCTCGTTGTGGTATTCGGCTACAAGATTGCGGAAGCCGTCAGCACAAGGGAAACGGCGAAGAAGGCAGGGCTCATCCTCGCGTTGTTCTGGGTGCTGCCATATCTGAGTGTCCGGAATCTCATCGAAGTTGTCTGTATCCCTCCGCTGATGGCGGGATTCTACTATTCCCTCAGGTCCCGTGAAAACCTCCGCAATGCGTTCACGGCGGGTTTGTGGTTTGCTCTCGCCTTCGCGTTTCGCTATCAGACCCTCCTGATCACCGGAACCGTGGGACTTGCGTTCCTTTTCAAGAAGGAATACAGGCAGATGATGTGGTGTGCCGTCGGATTTGTCCTCGCCGCGTGTGTCATACAGGGAAGTCTCGATATCTTTGCCTGGGGATATCCGTTTGCGTCCTTTATCGAATACGTGCGGTACAACGCTTCACACGCGGAGGATTACACGACTGGCCCTTGGTACAACTACCTGCTCCTGGTGATCGGGGCGCTGCTCCCGCCGATGAGTGTTCTCTTCCTGTACGGCTTTCTGAAGAACTGGCGCCAGACTCTCCTGGTCGTGGCGCCTGTGCTCGTGTTCTTCATCCTGCATTCGTACTTTCCGAACAAGCAAGAGCGTTTCATTCTCCCCGTCGTTCCCGCAATTCTTCTCCTCGGTGTCATCGGGTGGGAAGACCAAGTCAAAAGATCACCCTTCTGGTCGCGCCACCCGGCAGGCCTGCGGCGTCTCTGGATCTCGTTTTGGGCAACTAATCTGGTCCTCCTCATTCCATTCTCCGTCTTCTACGGCAAGAAATCCAGAGTCGAGGCGATGTACGCTCTGTACGGGAAACCGGTGACCGGGCTGCTCCTCGTGGGGGGCAGGGTCGGCACTTCGCAGCCCCCGTTCTTCTACTCCGGTCATTATCCGGTCACGTTCTACGAGATCAACGACGAAGCCCGCCTTGCAGAAGTGAAGACTGAGCTTGCCCAACCCTCCTCACCAATCAGTCAGGTCATTTTCTACGGGACCGAAGACCTGGACGCACGCATCCGGCGCATCGAAACAACCCTCGCGTTGAAGTTGATGTTCGAAAAGCGCAACGATCCGAGCTTTCTGGACTGGGTTTTTTACCGATTGAACCCGGCGCATAATAAGAATGAGATTACGATGGTGTATGAGGTTGTGAGATGAGAAGTGAGTTCTGGGCTTGAAGATCAGAGTCCCAGTCCAACGCGCACGATACAGCGGTTTGCACTTCACTGTTTGCTGTCCACCCCCTGCGTAGAAGGGGGACAATCGGACGGAGAGTGGAATTATTTGCAGGCAATTCGGGTTATACAGGAAGACCAGTTTTCCACCCGGCCGTGGCTGTTGACAGTGAAGTGAAAACCGTCTCTCACCATTCAATTCAAAGCACGATTTCACCAACCTCCATTCCAGAACCGACGGAAGGGATATTCACATGAGCAATTCCAAACCCGACAAGAAAGAGCTCCAGGGTGAGTTCTATGTTCCTTCTCCAGAATTCGTGGCCCAGGCCAATGTGCCGGACCCGGAGGCCGTCTACAAAGAGGCGGCGGACGATCTGGAAGGCTACTGGGCACGCCGTGCGCGTGAACTGGAATGGTACCAGCCATGGGAGAAGGTTCTCGATGACAGCCAGAAGCCCTTCTACAAATGGTTCGTCGGCGGAAAGACCAATATCGTGCTCAATGCAATCGACAGGCACGTGAAAACATGGCGGAGGAACAAGCTTGCCCTCATCTGGGAGGGGGAAAACGGCGAGGTGCGGACCTTTTCGTACCACGCTCTCAATCGCGAGCTATGCAAGTTCTCAATCGTTCTGAGGAGCATGGGAATCGGCAAGGGTGACCGGGTCACGATTTACATGCCGCGCATCCCTGAAACCTGGATCGCCATCCTCGCGTGTGCGAAAATCGGGGCTGTTCATTCGGTTGTCTATGGCGGCTTCTCGGTCGAGGCACTCCACGGCCGAATCGAAGACAGCGAATCGAAACTTATCATCACTGCGGACGGCGGATACATGGGTGGGAAGGTCATCGAGCTGAAGAAGATCGTGGACGAAGCCCTCACGCGGACTGCCGCTCCGGAAAACGTTGTGGTCGTTAAGCGTGTCGGCAACGATGTCAACATGGAAGCCGGTCGCGATTTCTGGTATCATGAACTGATGAACCTGCCACTGACGAAGAACTCAGGAAAATGTGAAACGGAAGTCATGGACGCGGAAGATCCGCTCTTCATTCTCTACACTTCCGGCACGACTGGAAAGCCCAAGGCGGTCCTGCATACGCATGGCGGATATCAGGTGGGTGTCCACGCGACGCTGAAGGATGTGTTCGACCTCAAAGAGGAGGATCGCTGGTGGTGCACTGCCGATCCCGGTTGGATCACCGGGCACTCCTATATTGTCTACGGTCCGCTCCTGGCAGGAGCAACGACGTTCGCGTACGAAGGAGGTCCGAATTATCCATTCCCCGACCGCTGGTGGTCGATGATTGCGAAGTACGGCATCTCGGTGTTCTATACGACGCCCACGGCAATTCGCGGGCTCATGCGCTTCGGCGAAGCGTGGCCCAACCGGCACGACCTCTCCTCGTTACGCCTGCTCGGAAGTGTCGGCGAGCCGATTAATCCGGAAGCGTGGCGCTGGTTCCACAGGAACATCGGCAAGGAACGATGTCCGATTATGGACACCTGGTGGCAGACGGAAACCGGGGGATTCATGATTACGCCCCTCCCGGCCGTGCCGACGAAGCCGGGCTCCGCAGCTCGTCCATTTCCCGGTGTGGAAGCGGACGTCGTTGACGAACATGGAAAATCCGTTAAGGCGGGTGAAGAAGGATTCCTGGTCCTCAAGCGGCCGTGGCCGGCGATGATGCGGACGATCTATAAGGACCCTGACCGCTACGTGCAGACATACTGGAGCAAATTCCCGGGCATGTACCTTGCAGGGGACTCCGCACGCAAAGATGAAGACGGTTATTTTTGGATCATCGGAAGAGTGGATGATGTGATCAAGGTGAGCGGATATCGGCTTGGCACTGCCGAGCTCGAATCGGCATTCGTCAGTCATCATGCAGTGGCAGAGGCCGCCGTGATCGGTTTACCGCACGAGATCAAAGGCGTGGCAATCCATGCCTACCTGATTCTCAAAGCGGGCTACGAGGGAGGCGAGGCGCTCATCGAGGAACTGAGGAAGCACGTTGCCCATGAAATGGGACCGATTGCCAAGCCGGAGAAGATCGAGTTCGTCAAGGCATTGCCGAAGACGCGCAGCGGCAAGATCATGCGACGAGTCCTGAAAGCGCGCGCGTTGGGAATGCACGAAGGCGATTTGTCGACACTCGAAGAGTGAATTGGTGATTGCGAAGCTTTGAAGACCGAGAAATTGGCATTGAAGCACGAAATC
This sequence comes from Ignavibacteriales bacterium, assembly GCA_026390595.1. Lineage (NCBI taxonomy): Bacteria > Pseudomonadati > Ignavibacteriota > Ignavibacteria > Ignavibacteriales > Ignavibacteriales bacterium. The sequence continues at coordinate 125,555 of JAPLFQ010000030.1, read as the reverse complement.
CGAATCCCGAAATTCGAAACAAGTCCGAAATCCAAATCGAAAGACGGACCCTGTTTGGAAGCGGAAGTCCTGAGCAACTGCTTTCGTGCTTAGGATTTGTTTAGGATTTCGGCTTTCGTATTTCGAATTTGTCAGTGGTGATCGTGCATCATCTGCGGCGTTGAGCCTGAGGAGAGCTTGGGACTGATGAACGGAATGCCGAGGTTCAGTCCGCGGACGATGAGGAGAACGCCCACGAATAGAGTAAAAGCGGGGAGTACCCGGGAGATCTTCGAACGAAGTCCGGGTGCGACAAGCCGCGGAAAGAACGAAAAACCAACCATGGCCGGGATCGTCCCCAGACCAAAGCCGGCCATAAACATCATGCCTCGGGACACGTCTGCCGTGACAGCGGCGGTTGTGATCGCGAGATAGACAAACCCGCACGGCAGCAGTCCATTCAGCATTCCCAGCAAGAACAACGGTAACAGAGAATCCTGCTTGAGGAGCGACGCAATGGTTCCCTGAAGTTTCAGCATTACTGTGCCGAAGAAGGGTGGAAAGGGAAGTGATGAGCGGGAAACTCGCTGGACAATGATCGCAAGCAGGATCGCTGTTCCTGCGATGATCGAGACATTCCGCTGAAGGAATGCAAGTGACAAGCCCGCCCCAATCAGGCCTATGACGCCCCCCATGACGCTGTAGGTAACTACCCTGCCGAAATTGTACAGCATCCTGCCAAGCCCGTAACGAAGCATCCCGTGAGTTCCAAGCGGAAGAGCGAGCACGATGGGGCCGCACATGCCGATGCAATGCAGGCTTCCGAGAAAACCAAATACGAAGCCGGCGAGGAGTTCCACGAATCACTTCCTACTGAATAGTGACAGGTTCTTCATGATAATAGGTTTGACTCAGCTGGCTCCACCGTACCTTCACGCGCCAGAGTCCTTTCTGCATTGAGGATGTCCGCACGAATTGTGTGCCGGTGGAATCGACCTTCAGAGGAATGACGAAATCCTTCTTTCGATCCGCCGGCCGGTAGAATGTGAGTGTCCCCGTGGTGGAAGTTGAGAACTTCCGGGGCAGTTGGAGAGTAACGATCCCATTCGAGAGACCTATCCTCGGTTGCTCTGTGAGCACGTTCGACCGCTTTGCACTCTCAATCTGGTCCTGATGTCGAAGCTCCTGCTGATAGTAGTCTTCTGATACGAGATCGACTTCCCGGTTCATCGAGATGAAGACCATGGTCAGGATCACTGCTGCGAAGACAAGGAATGCGATCACGATGCCGGTTCCCCAGTGTAATGTCACTTTCTATCTCTCCTTCTTCTGAACCGGTCCAAGAAAAGAGCTTTGCACAACTGCCACAAGCCGACTACCGGAGTACACCTCGACTTCAAGCGGCGTGTTCATCACCTTGATGTGATCGCGCTTGAGAAGAACAAAGAGTTTCGCTGCATTGGTTTCCTGGCTCTTGAGAACGAGCGAATCTCCCAGGACCCTTATAGCTCCGTCTGTGCTCCTGAGCTTGAACGAGAGGGGGAGAGGAGCGAAGGTCTTGTTCACCGCCTTCACGTCATAGAGATTGCTGACGAAGTCATCAGGTTGTTCCTGGAAAAACATACCGGGGGTCCGGAGGATCGTCACGTCGATATCCGAGCGTGTGGTGATGAAATATGTCAGGAGCGCGACGAGAACTACCAGCACCAGCGAGTATCCGACGCTGCGCGGTGTAACAACCGAACGGACTTTCTTCTCGATCCCTTCGATCGAATCGTAGCGGACAAGGCCGCGGGGCTTCTCGATGGAATCCATGATGAAGTCACAGGCGTCGATGCAGGCAGTGCAATTGACACACTCGAGCTGCGTGCCGTTTCGTATATCGATGCCCGTGGGGCAGACATCGACGCATTGACCGCAATCGATGCAGTCGCCGTTCTTCCGTTCCGTCCCTCTTCGCAGCTTCCCGCGCGGTTCGCCTCGAACGTTGTCGTAGGCGATCACGATGGAGTTCCTGTCGAGCATCACCCCCTGAAGTCGTCCGTACGGGCAGACGAGGATGCAGGCCTGTTCTCTGAACCATCCAAAAAGCCAGTGAAAGATCCCCGAAAACACCACGATGGCGGTCAGGCCGGCCGCGTGCTGTGACGGTGGATCTGTGATGATTGCGAAGAGCTTTTCTGTGCCGATCACCCAGGCAAGGAGGGTGTTCGCGATGAGGAAGGAAAGTGCGAAATAGAGGGCATGTTTCATCCCCTTCTTGCGGATTCTAGTCCCCGTCCAGGCAGACTCGTTCAGCATCCGCTGTTCACGAGGCCCTCCTTCGATCAGGTAGTCGAGCTTTCTGAACACCATCTCCATGAAGACGGTTTGCGGGCATACCCAGCCGCAGAAGAGCCGCCCGAAGACGACCGTGAAGAGGAAGATGAACACGAAGGTGGAGATCATCGCGAGAGCGAGGAGGAAGAAATCGTGCGGGCCGAAAATCAGTCCGGCGATGATGAATTTCCGCTCGGTGATGTCAAACAGCATGAACGGATGTCCGTTCATGCGGAGGAAGGGGACTCCGAAGAGAACTGCCAGAAGCACCCAGCTGACAAAGAGGCGGGCCGTGTGAAATCTCCCCTTGGGTGCCTTGGGGTAAAGCCATTTCCGCTTTCCCTCGTCGGAAACAATTCCGAGATGATCGCGAAATGAATTCTCGCTGGTACCGCTCGACATATCCTTCTTTCACATAATGAATCTACAGCCGTCGTGCAACGTTTGCGCTATCCTTTGGTTGGGGTTTCGGCTCTATGTAGAGATTTCCTTCCGCCTTCTTGGCGTTCGGTGGATTGCTGTCCTTCAGCGATAGCACGTAACTGGCGATTTGCTGGATTTCTTTGGGGGTGAAGATAAGCTTCCAGCTGATCATACCCTTTTCAGGAACGCCGTTTTTGATGGTTGTGTACACGTCACGGATGCCGCCGCCGTGAATCCAGTACTGGTCGGTGAGGTTCGGTCCGACGATCCCTTCGGCGCGGGTACCGTGGCACGTGACGCAATTCCTGAGAAATCTATCCTGACCCGATTTGATCGAGGCCTCATCTGCGAGAGGGTTCAGAGCGTCTTCATTGATCGTTCCTTCTGACGCCATGCGCACCCGGCGCGAAAGGTCGGCCGCAGCAACCTCTTCGGCATACTCAGCAAGCGGCAGCGGACTGGACTGCCATATGTGGTAGTTAAGGAGATAGATCACGGCAAAGACAATAGTACCTCCAAAGAGGTAGTTAAACCATGGAGGAATGAGATTATCCATCTCGGTGATTCCGTCGTGGCTTTCGTCGAGCGGAACTGCTGCACCGGCCGATTTCGGTGCGATCGAATTGTAGATTGTCTTCAGCCCCCGTGTTAGCGGCTCCACGTCACCGTCGAGAACGAAGATGATGAACAGGACAAGCGCTACGAAGAGCAAAGTCATCAGGCCGGTGAAGATGAGCGCTGAACTAGTTCCCTCCTCGGCGGCCTGAGTCTGTGCGCGCAGATCCCCCAGGGTCAGGAGCACCAACACGCTGACGACGAAGAAACGGGAAAGGAATTTCATGGAATGAGAGCTAAGGTTCACGGTTACACCTGCGTTCATGGTCAGGTCCATCAGTTCAGTGGCAGTTGGCTCATTTTGTCGACGTCTTCCTTTTTCATCCTCATAACGTAAATCAACACCCCGATGAAAAACGGAACAAAGATCAGGAGCGAGGCCAGAGGGTAGGTAGCAATGCCCTCAATCGTTTCGAGATAATGTGAGAACATGTGCGGCTTCCCTCCTAGCGCTGAACCGCGATATCAGTTCCGAGCCGCTGCAGGTAGGCAATCACGGCCATGATTTCCTTGTCGGGATCCGCGGGCGCGTTTTGCTTCTGCAGGTCCGCCGCGATCCCGGCGGCCTGGGCTTGCATATCTGCGACGGCCTGCTTGTCGTAGTCTTTCGGATACGGTACACCGAGTCTCTGCATCGCACGGATTTTTGCATCGACGATGGACTCATCGGTATTCTGAACATACAACCATGGATAGGCAGGCATGATAGAGCCCGGAGAAACCGACCGCGGGTCGTCCATGTGCATGAAATGCCAGAGGTTCGGATACTTCTTTCCTACGCGGTGAAGGTCCGGGCCCGTCCGTTTCGACCCCCATTGGAACGGGTGGTCATACACGAATTCACCGGCTTTGGAGTAGTCACCGTATCGCTCCGTCTCAGATCGGAAGGGCCTGACCATCTGGGAATGGCATGTATAGCATCCCTCCCGCACGTAAATGTCACGGCCTTGGAGCTCGAGCGGCGTGTATGGCTTGACCGAGGCAATCGTCGGGATATTCGACTTGATGAGGAACGTTGGCACGAGCTCAACGATGCCGCCGATCAGGACTACAACTGTAGCGAGCAGCGCGAACTGAATAGGCCGGCGTTCCAGCCATTTGTGCTTGGTTTCCCGGACCGGACGTTCTTCCCAATGCGCGGGGACCTGCACCTCTTCATCGCCGACCAGCTTTCCCTGCCGTGTGGTCCGCACCAGATTGTAGATCATGAGGCACGCACCCGCGAGATAGAGAGCTCCTCCCAGAGCCCGGATAATGTAGAAGGGGAGTATCTGCGTGACCGTCTCGAGGAAATTGGGATATTGAAGCACGCCCGAAGTCGTGAATTGCTTCCACATAAGGGATTGCGTAATGCCCGCCCAGTACAAGGCGCTCGCATAGACGACGATGCCGAGCGTCCCCATCCAGAAATGAAGATTCGCGAGCATTCGGGAATAGAGTTTGGTGTTCCACATCCTTGGGATGAGCCAGTAGAGTATCCCGAATGTCAGGAACCCGTTCCATCCAAGAGCACCGATATGGACGTGTGCGATTGTCCAATCCGTATAATGGGAGATCGCATTGACGTTCTTCAATGAGAGCATCGGACCTTCGAACGTCGACATACCATAGGCGGTTATGGCAATGACCATGAATTTTAACACAGCATCTTCACGGACCTTGTCCCAGGCGCCGCGAACCGTCAGAAGCCCGTTGATCGCTCCGCCCCACGACGGGGCAAGCAGCATGATTGAAAAAACTGTTCCAAGTGATTGTGCCCAATCCGGGAGCGCAGTGTAGAGAAGATGATGCGGGCCGGCCCAGATATACAGGAAGATCAGGGACCAGAAGTGGACAATGGAAAGTCGGTACGAATAGACCGGACGTTCTGCAGCTTTCGGAAGGAAGTAATACATCAACCCGAGGTACGGCGTTGTGAGGAAAAATGCGACAGCATTATGTCCGTACCACCACTGGACAAGCGCATCCTGCACACCTGCATAGACCGGATAGCTTTTCAGATAGGAGACAGGAAGTTCGAAGGAGTTCACGATATGCAGGACGGCAATGGTCACAATGCCTGCGACATAGAACCAGATGGCGACGTACATGTGTTTCTCTCGCCGCTTGATGATTGTCCCGAAGACGTTCACGGCGAAGACGACCCAAATGAGCGTGATGAGTATGTCGATCGGCCATTCGAGTTCGGCGTACTCTTTTCCAGTCGTGAAGCCTAGGGGAAGAGTGAGTGCCGCCGAGAGGATAATGGCCTGCCAGCCCCAGAAGTGTATGGAGCTGAGAAGGTCGTTGAACATCCGGGCTTTGCAGAGGCGTTGGAGAGAATAGTACAAGCCCATGAAGATCCCGTTGCCGACAAATGCGAAAATGACGGCGTTTGTGTGCAACGGGCGAATCCGCCCGAACGTGAGGTACTGAAGCTTGAAATTGACGGCGGGCTCGAACATCTGCAGAGCGATGATCAGTCCGACGAGCATTCCCACCGCCCCCCACAGCATCGTCGCCACGGCGAAGTTCCGCACGATCCTGTTATCGTACTTGATGGTTACCATCTCCATTCGATGTAGATCCTTCCTCTGTGGACGTGTTTTGCTGGTTGAAAGTACTAGTTTTCTGTTCTTCCTCAAAGAGAATTCTCACCGAGGGCGTGTACTTGTCGTCGTATTGTCCGGTTCGTACAGCCCAGATGAACGCAACGAGAAATCCAAGAGCCACCGCCACGCTGAAGCCGACAAGAATCCAAATGACAGACATCAGAGAATGCCTTTCTTTTTTGCAAGCCGCCGGATCGTCGTTGTTGAGAAAATCACCACCGAGATCGAGCTCAGAGGCATCAGGATCGCGGCAAGAAGAGGGGAGAGCGATCCCTGAACCGCAAACCACAAGCCCACGATGTTGTAGAGGACGGACAATCCGAAGGCTGTATAGACCACACGCAAACTCGTGTCCGCGAAATCAACAAAACGGTTCAAGGAGCCAAATGAGGATGCATCCAGCATGGCGTCGCACGCAGGCGAAAAGGAGGTCACGTTTTCTGTCACCGCAATTGCCGCGTCGCTTTGCCACAACGCTCCTGCGTCGTTGAGACCATCTCCGATCATCAGGACCTTTCGGCCGGCGTCCTGTAGCTCACGAATGAATGCCAGCTTGTCCGCGGGCTTCTGATTGAACCGCATCTCGGCGAACCCATCGTAGAATGATCGCAGCCTCTCTCGTTCCCTGTCGCCGTCACCGGAAAGAATCATCAGAGATCGTTTGTTTCCGAGGTGCGATAGTACGTCCCTAACACCTTCCCGGTATGCATTTTCGAAAGAGAACCATCCGCGTTTCTGACCCCGCAGCGATAGATGAACCCTTGTCTCTGCCGCGCCAGTGTCGTCGCTCGATCCAGTCCCGTTCACGAAATCCGCCGAGCCCAGCTGAACACGAGTACCCTCGACGCGCCCGCGTATTCCTTCTCCTTCGATCTCCTCGAAGCTGCTGACCTCCGAAAAGTCACGCTGAGCGAGATGCTCTGCGATCGTCCTGCTCAAGGGATGAGTGGAACTGCGCGCCAGCGAGGCCACCAGCCTGATCTCCTCTTCGTTCAGTGGACTCCCCTCAAATCGAATTGAGGAGTGAGAAGTTCGGGTGAGCGTCCCTGTCTTGTCAAAAACGATTGTGTCCACTTTTGACAATGATTCAATAATTCCTGAGTTCTTCAAATAGAATCCCCGATTACCGAAAATGCGCATGGTTGTTCCAAATGCAAAAGGAGCAGCCAGAGCAAGCGCACAAGGACAGGCGACGATAAGTATCGCGGTCACTGCGGTGAGGATGACGGCGGGATTGAGTATCCACCAGGCGAACCCTGTCGCGATGGCAATCCCGAGAATTGCGAACGTGAAGTATTTGCCGACGCTTGATGAAAGCGTCAGCAGTCTCGATTTCGTTTTTCCGGAACCGCCAAAATCATTCCAGAGCTGAACAAGTTTGCTCTCAGAGACTTCCTTGATGACTTCCAGTTCCACAGTCGCGCCAACTTGTTTGCCGCCGGCGAACGCGAGTTCACCTGCTTCCTTGGTCACGAGGTTCGATTCTCCTGTCACGAAACCGTAGTCAATTCTTGCCGGTCCCTTCATCACAACGGCGTCTGCCGGAATGATCTCATTGTTGCGGAGAACAATGCGGTCGCCGGGACGGAGCGAGGTGATCGGAACAGTGCGCTCCTCGCCGTCTTTCCGAACTGCAGCGGCGAGAGGAAAATAGGATTGATACCGGCGTTCAAAGTTCAAAGCGTCGTACGTCTTGTTCTGGAACAATCGACCGATGAGCAGGAAGAAGACGAGGCCGGTGAGCGAATCGAAATAGCCGGGACCGGTGGAGAGAAGAACCTCTACCATGCTGCGGATGAACACCACTGCTATCCCGAGCGCGATCGGGACATCGATGTTGATGATTCTTTTTCGAAGACCTTGCCATGCCGAGACGTAAAACAGCGAGCTGCTGTAGAGTGCGACCGGAAGAGAGAGAAGAAGATTGAGATAGCCGAACAGGCTGCGCGACGAAAAGTCTGCACGCGATCCCGCGAAGTACTCTGGCAGGCTGAAGAGCATGATGTTGCCAAAACAAAATGCCGCTACGCCGAGTTTGAGGTACAGACTGCGGTTCAGTGACTGAGCCGGTTGTTTCTGGATGCTCCCGAGGTTGAGCTCGGGTTCGTAGCCGAGAGAAGAGAGAAGTGAAACGGTTTTCCGGATCGTCGTTCGTTGTTTCGCGAAGCGTATCAGGAGTGTCTTCCTGAGAAAGTCGACACGGGAGAAAACGATCCCCTCATCAAGCCTGTGAAGATTTTCGAGAAGCCAGATACATGAACTGCAATGCATCTGAGGAATCCGGAGGGTCAGCACGGTCACGGAATCGTCAGAGAAATCGACGAGCTGTTGCGAGACGGACGGGTCTTCGAGGAATTCAAAGCGCGGAGCCGGCTGAACCGGAGGGGTGCTTCCAGGGGTCTGTTCAAAACTGTAATACTGACAGAGCCGGTTCTTTGACAGGATCTGGTACACAGCACGGCAGCCGGCACAGCAAAACGGCTTCCCGTCTTCCTCGATGCCGGAGTTTTCGGCGGGTGTCCCGCAGTGAAAACAGACCGTCTTGATCTTTTCGCCGGTAGCGGTTATCATCTGGTACTAATAATAATGTAGAAGAATTCAACTGCGGATGCTCTGTATTGACAACATAGCATTCAATGTGAGGAACTTCAACCTTGGGGCTGAAGTCCCCGTGAGCAGCATGGTTGCACGATCGATCCGCCACGAGACTCCGGCCGATCCTCGGAGTGTGGGGTAGAGGAAGCCCCTTCCGGGGTGTGGAAAACAACCGCCGCTTTCTAAAATAATTGCATCGCAATGGAACTTTTCTTAATATTGAGTATGTTTTTCTGCAGTGCAATGGCTTTCCAGTGCTTTGTACAAGGGCTTTTCCGATAAACAGCGGCCTTTCCAATTTTCCTGCCAGACTAATAATGAGCGTCCTGCGAGTTGATGCATGAAAAAATCGCTGCTTGACTACACGTTGCGGGTTCGTGTTCCTATCGTCGTGTTCGTTGCGGCAGTGTCCTTCATCGCCACCTACTTTCTTTCCAGAGCTGAGCGGGACGGGGTTGGATACGCTCCTCCTCAGCCTATTCCTTTTTCGCACAAGCTCCACGCGGGGACTATGCAGATTGACTGCAAGTACTGCCACACTGCAGTCACATCGTCTCCTCATGCCTCAGTGCCAGCCGTTTCCATCTGCATGAACTGTCACGCCGTTGCCCGCAAAAACCGTCCCGAGATCATCAAGCTCACAAAATACTATGAGGAGGGGGTCGGGCTGCCGTGGAGGCGCGTGCACAAGGTTCCGGATTATGCGTACTTCAACCACAGCGCCCACGTGAACCGGGGCATCGATTGCGCGAACTGCCACGGGCAGGTACAAAATATGGATGTGGTAACCCAGGTATCGGAATTTACCATGGCGGCGTGTCTGAAATGTCACAGGAACGCGCCCGAAACACTGGCCAATGTTCCCGGCATCAAAAAGGGATCCGACTATTGCAGCACATGTCACCGTTAGCAGAGAACGAACGGACGAGACTATGAGCAACAACGCAGACGAAAAACACGCCACGGGCACTCCCCGCCGGGTATTCTTTGGTCAGATGCTGACTGCGGTGGGAGGCGGGATCCTGGGAGGAAGTTTGCTGCAGAAGCTCTTCGGTTCACGGACCAGGGACCGTGAAAACGATCGCCCTGTGAATATCAGCATCAATCCGCTGGCGGTCCCGAGATCAAAGGAAGGCTCCACGTCGAATGTCTAACGAATCGAACTACTGGAAGAGTCTAAGGGAGTTGCACGACAAGGATTCTGTGAGCGACGCAAAAGCGCACGAGTTTATGGCCGGCGTCACGGACGACTTTCAGCTTTCAGAACTCTCTGCGATGTCGCGGAAGCAGTTCCTCGCGCTTCTGACGGCATCTGCTTCCTTCGCGGCTGCGGGCTGCAGCAACTACCGGGATCGCGGAGAAATTGTCCCCTACAGCAAAAAGCCCGAAGAGGTGACACCCGGCGTCCCGAATTACTACGCTTCAACCTGCAACGGATGTGCGCAATCGTGCGGTATCCTCGTGAAGACGCGTGAAGGCCGGCCGATAAAGATCGATGGCAACCCGGACCATCCGGTCAATCGCGGAAGGACTTGCGCAACGGGGCAGGCGAGTATCCTGAATTTATACGATCCGAACCGGCTGCGCGGTCCGGTGTTTGGTGCCGCATCGGGGAAATCCGGTACCATCACCTGGAAACAGGCTGACGCTGAGATCGCAGGCCACCTTGAGAATAGCGCGAAGGCTGCCAGAGAAATCGCGGTGGTCCTCCACTCCGTCCAGTCGCCAACGGCCGCGAAGGTTCTAGCGGAGTTCCGGGCGAAGTATCCGACAACGCGTCTGTACGTATACGATTCCTTCAACGACGCGAACCGCCGCCATGCCTGGGAGCTCTCGTACGGCACGCGTGAGATTCCCTCGATCAATTGGGACAAGGCGAAGATCGTGCTGTCGCTTGAATCAGATTTCCTGGGAAACGAAGGAATGACGCTCGAGCAGATCCGGCGTTTCACCGACGGCCGTGATGTCATGAAGACGACGGACTTCAACCGGCTCTATGCTGTCGAGGGTGCGATGAGTCTGACCGGTGCGAATGCCGATTATCGGCTCCGGCTGCGGCCTGATGAGCAGCTCTCGTTCGTTCTCGCTCTGATCAACGAAATTGCTGTGGTGAGAAGAAAGGGATCTGTCAAAGGTTCGGTCCCTCCGCAGGCCGCTGGAATCACACTCCGGCAATTCGCCTCTGAGCACTTGCTCTCCGCAAAGGTCCTGGAACACCTGGTTGATGACCTTTCCGAACACGCCGGGCGATCGTTCGTCATCGCAGGGGACATTCTGGAATCCGACGTTCATATCGCTGTCAACTATCTGAATGAACTCCTGGGCAACAATGCCCTGTACGAGGGAGCAAGGTCCGAAACGTTGACACCGCTGTCCGGGCAATCGGACTTGGAGTCGCTCGTAGAAGGTATGAAGTCAGGTCGTGTCGGAATGATTGTCCATTTCGGCACAAATCCGGTGTTTCAGCTGCCAACAGCGTTCGGCTATGAAGAAGCGTTGAAGCACGTACCCGTCAGCGTCAGCCTCGTTGAAGCGGAGGACGAGACCTCGCGGTATTGCTCCTATGTACTCCCTGTGAACCACGCGCTCGAGTCGTGGGGGGATTTCAAGGTCAGGAGCGGCGTCTATTCGTTCCAGCAGCCGATTGTGGCGCCATTGTATGACACCAGGCAGAAGGAAGCAGTGCTTCTTTCGTGGACTCAGGGCAAGGACTCTTATAAAGAGACCCTGTATCATGAATATCTGATGACGCAATGGGAAAAAACGCAATTCCCCGGCCTTGGCAAGAAGACAGATTTCAAGACGTTCTGGTATTCCGCCCTCCACGATGGCGTGCTGCTGGTTGAAGAACGTGGGAAAGAGGAATACAGGTTCAAGTGGGATGCGCTCGCATCCGTTGCACGATCCGTTTCGGGTGCCTACGCAATCGGGCTGACCCGGAACTACTATGTAGGGGACGGCACGTTCGCGAACAACGGATGGCTGCAGGAGCTTCCGCATCCGGTCTCGAAAGTCGTTTGGGACAACTACGCGGCAATTTCCACCATGACCGCAAAAGCGCTTGGGGTGGATGCCAACGACACCTTGGAAATCTCGCTGCCATACGGGAAGCAGACTGTCCCCGTATTCGTTCAGCCCGGCCAGGCAGATGGGTACATTTCGATCGAGTTGGGCTATGGACGAACAAACGCCGGCCCGATTGGTTCCGGTGTCGGGGTTGACGTCGGCGTCCTCCTGCCAAAATCGGCTCTCGTTGGTGCCCGGGTCATTAAGGGAGCCAGCGTGACCAAGGCTGCCGGAAAGTACGACCTCGCGTCCACGCAGGAGCATCACTCTCTCGACGATTCATTTGTCAAGGATTTCCATCTGAAGCGTGGAGTGATTCAGGAGGGTACGGTTCTTCAGTATGCGAAGGAACCTGACTTCCTTCATAAGGAAAAGAAAGAGCTGTTCAGCATTCACTCTGAGGTCGAGTACAACGGCGTCAAGTGGGCCATGGCGATCGACCTCAACAAGTGCATCGGCTGCAACGCGTGTGTTGCGGGCTGTAATGTTGAGAACAATATCCCGGTTGTCGGCAAAGAGCAGGTCGCGAAGGGAAGGGAGATGCAGTGGATCAGGCTCGATCGGTACTACTCCGGTACATCAGACGCGCCGGTCCCGAGTCATCAGCCGATGCTGTGTCAGCATTGCGATCAGGCCCCATGTGAAAACGTTTGCCCGGTCGTAGCGACAACGCACAGTCCGGATGGACTGAACCAGATGGTCTACAATCGTTGTGTCGGAACCAAGTACTGCTCCAACAACTGTCCGTACAAAGTGCGACGGTTCAATTTCTTCAATTGGAGGGACCACGTTGCGGACGGATACTACGAGCAGCAGCCCATCGGACTTCTGCACAACCCCGAGGTTACTGTCCGCTCGCGCGGCGTCATGGAAAAGTGCACGTTCTGTGTGCAGCGAATCATGGAAGTGCGTCAACTCGCTGCTGAAAAGGGTGTGCCCCTGAAAGGGAGCGATGTGAAGACGGCTTGCCAGGACGCATGCCCCGCCACAGCAATCGTGTTCGGCGACATGAGCGATCCGAAGTCCGACGTGTCGGTGTATCGCAGCCACCAGCTTGGCTATCATGTGCTCGAGGAGACCAACGCGCGTCCCAATGTGACCTACCTCGCGAAATTGCGGAACATACATTCGGAGAACCTGACTTGAGCACTGCTTCTATCGATTACACCCGCGAGCTCCCCGTTGTCGAGGGAAAGCCGAAGGCCGCAGAAGTCGATGCGGTCATCGCTGCGCCGATGGACGAATTCCCTTCGAGGACTTGGTGGATCCTGCTCAGCATTACGCTCTCGCTTCTCTCGTTTGGCGGGTTCTGCATCGGAATGACTCTCTACAAGGGCCTGGGTCTCTGGGGTGTGAACCAGCCGGTCAGTTGGGGCTTCGACATTGTCAATTTCGTTTTCTGGGTTGGCATTGGACATGCCGGGACGCTCATCTCGGCCATTCTATTCCTCCTGAGACAGCGCTGGAGAACCGGTATTGCCCGTTTCGCCGAAGCGATGACGATATTTGCCGTGATGTGCGCCGGCCTGTTTCCCTTGCTGCACACGGGGCGTCAGTGGCTTCCCGTCTATCTTACTCCGTATCCAAACCAGCATGGCCTGTGGGTCAATTTTACCTCGCCGCTGCTGTGGGACGTGTTCGCTGTGTCGACCTACTTCACGGTGTCGGCGGTGTTCTGGTATGTCGGTCTGATTCCCGATCTGGCTACGCTGCGTGACCGGACCACGAACAAGATCAAAAAGACCATCTACTCGGTGTTCAGTCTCGGATGGCGTCATTCAAACAGGCACTGGCAGCACTACGAGCGTGCGTATCTGATACTCGCCGGTTTCGCCACTCCTCTTGTGCTCTCAGTTCATACCATCGTCAGTTTCGATTTCGCTGTCTCGGTCATTCCCGGCTGGCACACGACCATCTTCCCGCCGTACTTCGTCGCGGGGGCCGTTTTCTCGGGCTTCGCGATGGTTCAGAATGTTCTGATCTTTGTCCGGCAGGCGTTCAAATTGAAACACATTATCCTGCTCGATCATCTCGAGAAGATGAACAAGGTCATGATCGTCACAGGGTCGATGGTGGGATATGCCTACGCGATGGAGTTCTTTATCGCATGGTATGGCGGAAACCAGTTTGAACGATTCGTGTTCCTGAATCGGGCGCTTGGTCCTTATGCCTTGGCGTACTGGACGATGGTCAGCTGCAACGTGATTTTCCCGCAGCTCTTCTGGTTCAAAAAGATCCGCCGGTCGATCCCTGCGATGTTCGTCATCGGCATCACGGTCAACATCGGCATGTGGTTCGAACGCTTCGTCATCGTGGTGACCTCACTCTCGCGTGACTTCCTCCCGTCCAGCTGGGGCCACTATGCGCCGACGTTCTACGATGTCGGAATTCTCGTCGGGAGTTTTGGTTTGTTCTTTACGCTGATTTTGATATTTGTGCGTGTCTTGCCTGTTATCTCGATCAGCGAGGTGAAGGCGGTCATCGAAGGCGGCCAGCCATCGCATCATTAGACGCTGAGCAACATCTATGAATGAGAAGCATCTCTTTGCCGTAACGGCTCTGTTTGACACACCGGACGAGATTATCCGCGCCGCGCACGAAACGCACGCCGCGGGTTATACCCGGTACGATGTGAACACCCCGTATCCGGTCCACGGAATGGACGGGGCGATGGGCTTGAAGCAATCGCGCCTGGGTGTCTTCGCGCTCGTCTTTGGCCTGTTAGGGGCTGTCCTCGCCGTCGGGTTGATGACGTGGGTGACTCTGGTGGACTATCCTCTCGTCATCGGCGGCAAGCCCTTCTGGTCATGGCCGGCATTTGTTCCTGTCGCCTTCGAGATCACGGTGCTCATGGCCTCGGTCCTGTCCGTCGTGACGATGATTGTCCTCTACTTCAAATTCCCCAACATCAGCCACCCGCTCCACGATACGCCGTACATGAAGAAGGTGTCGTCGGATAAGTTTGGCGTCTGCATTCAGGCTGATGATCCGCAGTTCAATGAAGCGGAGGTGAGCAAGTTCCTGAAGAAAGCGGGGGGGAAAGATGTCGCTTCGGTCTACTACGACCTTGTCGATCTCGACCATGGTAAGAGAATGTTCGACCCCGGCTTCCTCGGAGTACTGGCCATCACTGCCGTTGTCGTCTCCGTTTCGACCTATGTGATATTCAATCAGGTTCTTTTCATGGAACCCTTTTCGTGGATGAGCACGCAGGCGAAGCAGAAAGCGCAGCGCCCGAGCGAGCTCTTCAAAGATGGAATTGGAATGCGCCCGCCGGTCGAAGGTACTGTGGCCCGCGGCTTCATGCCATATGCCTTCAAGGGAAAGCCGGAGGAAGCAGGCAAGAATCTTGTAAATCCACTCTTGCCGACGAAAGAGGTTCTCGAGCGCGGAAAGGCCAGATACTTCACGTATTGCAGCCCTTGCCATGGAAATTTTGCACGCGGCGACAGCCGGTTGCGCGGACAGTTTCCTAATCCGCCGACTCTTCATTCGGACAAGGTGCGGAACTGGCCTGACGGCAGCATCTATCATGTGATCACGGAGGGCCAGAATGTTATGCCTTCCTACGCATCGCAGATTTCCCGTGATGATCGATGGGCAATTGTCAACTATGTCCGTGTGCTGCAGCGAGCGCATAATGCAAAGGAGTCAGATCTGAAATGAGCAACCCCGTAACCGCTGAAAGCTGGAGGAAGGAGTTACCCGCGAGCGTTACACGGATCGGCTGGGCTCTTCTGATCGCCGGTATCGCGATCGCGGCGCTGGGCTACAGCATCGACCCCAGGCGCATGGCGTTCGATAATGTCATCGGCTATCTTCTTCTCGCAAGCGTTGCCGCAGGCTCCATTTTCCTCGTCGCACTCGAATACATTGGGGGAGCGGTATGGAGCGTACCCGTAAGGCGTGTGAATGAATTCCTCGGGGCGTTAGTGCTGTTGCTCCCTGTGCTGGCGTTGCCGCTCTTCTTTCATCTTCACGATCTGTATCACTGGACGCACGAGGATGCCCTGGCGGCCGACAAGGTCCTCGCCGGAAAATCCGCATACTTGAACGTGACGTTCTTCATGGTACGGTTCGCCGTGATTTTTGCGCTTTGGGCGTTCTTCCACTTTCTCTTCACCCGGAACTCCTCGAAGCAGGACACCACAAAGGATCAGCGCCTGACGACGATCAATATCCGGCTTGCTGCTATCTTCATGCCCGTGTTCGCCATTACGCTGACTCTGACTGCTGTGGATTGGGCCATGAGCCTCGAGCCGCACTGGACATCGACGATCTTCGGAGTCTATTACTTCTCCGGAACTGTCCTTGCAGCCCTCGCCGCAGCGACGTATGCAATCGTCAAGCTGCACGAGCATGGATACCTGCCGAAGCTTCAGCGCGACAGCTTCTACAGCCTGGGCGCTCTCATGTTCGCTTTCATCAACTTCTGGGCGTATATCGCGTTCAGTCAGTTTCTTCTTATCTGGTACGCGAACCTGCCCGAAGAAACTATCTGGTTTGTGAGCCGATGGAAGAACGGATGGGAGTACGTTTCTGTCCTCCTGATTATTGTCCACTTCGCGGTTCCGTATTTCGCATTGCTCACGCAGGATTCCAAGATGGATTTGAAACGCCTGAAGCTGATGGCAATCTGGATCCTCTTTGCGCATGTGCTCGATCTGTACTGGCTTGTGATGCCCTCCTATAGCGAGAGTGTCTCCCTCGGTTGGATGGAACTTGGGTTTCCGGTCATGATCGTCGGACTCGTCCTGGTGGTATTCGCGTTCAAAGTGAAGGGGAATAGTCTTGTGCCCGTGGGCGACCCAAAACTCGAGCGTGGTCTCAGTTTCAGACTGTAATTTCGGAAAGCAGGCATGGATACAAAACCGGATCTCAAAGCAGAAATTGATTTCAAGGATTTGATCAGGAAGCCGGAAAAGCTGTTCGGCTATTCCTTCATCCTTTTTGTTCTCGTCCTGACGGTTCTTGGCATTTCCTACATGCAGAATCTGACGTCGATCGGCAAGAATACCGTCACTCCTGCTGTGCTGACAGATTCTGCGTCATTCGTTCGGGATATTCCGTTCCAGAGTGCCAGGTCGCTCCCGCCTGTTGATGTGATGAAGGTGTCGACAGCGACGCCGGAGCTTATCGCGAACGGGAAGGAGTTGTTCCGCACACACTGTGCGTCGTGCCACGGAGATAACGGGGAAGGGGACGGCGCAACTGCGGTCACGCTCAACCCCAAGCCGCGCAATTTCCACCAGCTTGCCGGTTGGAAGAATGGATCCAAGGTTTCGCAAATCTACAAGACGCTCCAGGAGGGAATTCCGGGAAGCGCGATGGCCTCGTTCAATTACGTATCGCCCCTCGACCGGTTTGCGATGATCCACTTCGTCCGTTCGCTTGCGACTGGACAACCAGTCGACTCGCAGCCTGAAATCCAGGGCCTCGAGGCGACCTATCAGCTTTCGAAGGGAACAAACACGCCCGGCCAGATTCCCATCAAGAAAGTCGTGCAGATTGTCGAGGCGGAAGCCGCCGCCAAAGTTACCGCAATTGCAGTGCTCGCAGCAACCGCCGGGGGTGAGACCAAAGGGACAGGGTACAAGGTCTTCGAACGCGTTGCCCGCGACAAGAACAGAATATTCGCAAGCTTGCTGTCGAACACCAGTGCCTCGCTACAGAGCGTCGATCAATTCATTAGAGTTGTGAGTGCAGAACCCATCCAGCTTGGGTTCAAGGCAGAGGTTGTCCAGCTCTCCGCATCGGATTGGACAGCGCTCTACCAGTTTATGAACGAGCTGAAAGCTCGAAGAGGGTAGCCATGAAGATCTACCGTTCCGTCATCGCCGGATTGCTTCTCCTTTCGCTCGGTGTTCCGTTGAGCGTCAACGGCCAGCCCCGTCAGAAAGTCGGCATCGAGGAAAAACTGGGCCAAACGATCCCATTGGACCAGGAACTCTACGATGAGACAGGCCACTTGGTCTCACTCAAAAGTCTGGTGAACAAGCCGACGATATTTACATTTGTCTATTTCCGGTGCCCCGGCATTTGCACGCCGCTTCTGAACGAGCTCACGAAGATCGTCGACAAGACCGATCTTGAACTCGGGAAGGACTACCAGATCATCACGATAAGTTTTGACCACCGTGAGACGCCGGACATCGCGGCAGGGAAGAAGGACAATTATCTGAATCTTCTCAAGAAGCAGGCGGACCCAAACGGATGGCGATTCCTGACCGGCGATAGCCTGACCATTCAACGGGTGACCGACGGCGCGGGCTTCTATTTCACGCACACCGGCGACGATTTTGTCCACGCCGGAGCGCTGATTGTTGTCTCTCCGGAGGGAAAGATCACTCGGTACATCAACGGTATCCAGTACCTTCCCTTTGATGTGAAGATGGCCGTGTACGAGGCTTCCACTGGAAAAGTCGGTCCGACGATCGCCAAGCTGCTGACGTTCTGCTATAGCTACAACCCGGAAGGGCGCACGTACTCCCTGAATTTCATGCGCATCTCGTTTGTTGCGACGCTGGGATTGGTCGGAGTATTCGTCATCGTCTTCATCCTTCGACCACGAAAGAAGTAAACCGAAAGGTAACGCGATTATGGCAACGCCTGTTGTGCTGGCCGGAGCAGAGCCCGACTTCTATCACGTTTCGACGAAACGGAAGGGGATACTCTCCTGGATTCTCAGCACTGATCACAAGCGGATCGGACTCCTCTACCTTGGTACGATCCTCGTGTTCTTCTTTGCCGCTGTCACGCTCGGCTTTCTCATGCGTCTGGAACTGCTGAAGCCCGAAGGGACGATCATGCAGCCGCAGACGTATAACACGTTCTTCACGCTCCACGGTATTATCATGATCTTCCTCTTCGTGATCCCGATCGTGCCGGCGGTGTTCGGGAATTTCATGATCCCGCTGATGATCGGAGCGAAGGACGTGTTCTTCCCCCGTCTGAACCTCTTGTCATGGTGGTTGTTTCTTGCCGGCGGCTTGATGGCGCTCGTCTCCGTCTTTCTCCCCGGAGGTGCCGCGGATACCGGATGGACATTCTACGTCCCCTACAGCGTCCGGACGACGACAAACGTGATACCTGCGCTGATGGCGGCTTTTACGCTCGGCTTTTCTTCGATTCTCACCGGATTGAATTTCATCACAACCATCCATCGCATGCGGGCTCCCGGCATGGATTGGTTCAAGATGCCGCTCTTCGTCTGGGCCTCCTATGCGACGTCGTGGATCCAGATACTGGCGACGCCGATCATCGGCATCACCCTCTTGTTGGTTATCATCGAGCGCATGTTCGGCGTGGGCATATTCGACCCGACACTTGGCGGCGACCCGGTCTTGTTCCAGCACATGTTCTGGATGTACTCTCATCCGGCCGTCTATATCATTATCCTTCCCGCTATGGGCGTTGTCTCGGAGATCATTCCGGTGTTCGCCCGTCGGACTATTTTCGGATACAAGTTCATCGCGTACTCGAGCATCGCGATCGCTCTCGTGGGATCGCTTGTCTGGGCACATCACATGTTCACCGTCGGCATGAGCAACACGGGAATGTTCGTGTTCTCCTTCCTGACGTTTCTGGTTTCCATCCCGAGCGCCATCAAGATCTTCAACTGGGTCGCAACCCTGTACAAAGGATCGATCGATGTTGACGTCCCGCTGCTGTACGTCCTTTCCTTCATCGTTCAGTTCTCCATTGGCGGATTCACAGGATTGATGCTCGGAGCGTTGTCGGTGAATATCCATGTGACGGATACATATTTCGTTGTCGGGCATTTCCACTATGTCATGTTCGGAGGGACCGGTTTTGGGTTCTTTGCAGCGCTTCACTACTGGTTTCCCAAAGTGTTTGGCAAAATGTACAACAAGGGAAGAGCCAGGGTAGGTTGGCTGCTCTCAACCATCGGGTTCAACACTCTCTATATTCCATTTCTCATCCTGGGTTATCTTGGGATGCCCCGGCGTTACTATCATTACCTCCCGCAATTCCAAACGCTGCATGAGATTGCAACGATCGGTTCGTGGATTCTTGTCCTCGGCCTTATCATCATGTTTGTGAATCTTTTTATCGCTCTCCGGAACGGCGCGAAGGCATCCGCAAATCCGTGGGGAGGAGAAACATTGGAATGGAAAACCCCGTCTCCGCCTCCGTTGGAGAATTTTGATGAGATCCCGACTGTGACGACGGGTCCATACGATTATAGCAAGTACGAAAAAGCATCATAGGAGGAAGTTTGACCAGTACGGCAGTAGGAGCGCATGCAGAGGGACACGTGCATCGGGACGATTACGGCTCGAAGATGGGCATGTGGCTGTTCCTTTTTACCGAGCTCATCTTGTTCGGCGGTCTGTTCGTGATCTATGCCGTGTATCGATTCTCGCACCAGGCAGAATTTGAACTTGGCTCGAAGGAACTCGATACGCTCGTGGGCACCATCAACACCATGGTGCTTCTGACGAGCAGCCTTACGGTGGCGATGTCGATCACCGCGATCCAGCGCGGAAACAAGAAGCTGTCGCTGCTTCTGATCGGCATCACGATTGCCCTGGCACTCTTGTTTCTCGTCAACAAGTATTTCGAGTGGAGTCACAAGTTCTCCGTCGGTCTGTATCCGCAATCCCCGGAATTATTGACGAAGCCCCAGGGAGAGATCCTCTATTTTGGACTGTACTTTGTGATGACGGGTTTGCACGCTCTCCACGTCATTATCGGTGCAATTGTACTGGCTGTTATCATGCGATTCATCCAGCGGGATATCATCACGAAAGATTCGTTCGTCAAGCTCGAGGCAGGAGCGCTGTACTGGCACCTCGTCGACATTATCTGGATTTTTCTTTTTCCACTCTTTTATCTCGTCCATTAGGCGCAACGTATGACAGAAAACGCCAATCAGCACTCGCACGAAGTCCACGTGGTCGGCTACGGACAGTATATTCTGCTCTGGGCCGGTCTCATGGTTTTGACCGGAACCACTGTCGCCCTCGCGGGGCTCGAATTGGGACGGTGGATTATTGTCACGGCGCTAGCGATCGCCTCCATCAAGGGTTTTCTTGTCCTGAGCGTGTTTATGCACCTCCGGTTCGAGGACCGTACGTTCCGACTTTTTGCTTCGGTATCAGGCCTCGTGCTTCTGATTTTCTTTGTCTTGACCTTTTTTGATTACGCGTTTCATTGAGGATGACTACGAATGTTCCAAGGAACTTCACCATTTTCCGACTCCGTTGATGCAACGTTTTTGTCGATCGTCGGCATCTCCGCGCTGGTTCTCCTCGGTATTTTGGCGTTTATGGTATTTTTTCTCGTACGCTACAGCCGAAAGAGAAATCCTCATCCTGTGAACATCGAGGGAAACGTCACCCTCGAGGTGGTGTGGACTGTCATCCCGCTTGTGCTGTTCATGGGAATGTTCTATATGGGATGGAAGGGATATCTGGATCAGACGAATATCCCCGGCGACGCTGTCCCCATCAAAGTCACCGCACAGATGTGGTCATGGACATTCGAGTATCCCAACGGCGTTCGGGCAGATACGTTCTACGTCCCCGTGAATACGCCTATCAAGGTGACGCTGCATTCTCTTGATGTCAACCATTCGTTCTTTATCCCTTCGTTCAGGATCAAGAGGGATGTGATCCCGAACAGGGAGAACACCATGTGGTTCAAGACCAACAAAGTCGCCGAGTATGACGTTGCCTGCGCGGAATACTGCGGCCTGCGGCATTCGTATATGTACAACAAAGTGATTTCAATGGACTCTGCCTCTTTTGAGGGGTGGTACAAAAAGATCTCCGAGGGGCAGTCAAAGCTGTATAAGCCGCTCCTGACTCGGCCACAATAGACCCTCTGTCTCACGAGGATCACATCCAAGAACACGCACGATGGATCTGCTAAAAACTCTCGCAATTCCCCAGTCAGTGGAACACTTCCACGTCCTCATTTTGATCGGAGGACTGGTCTCCATTGTACTCTATCCGTATCTCGGTTTCCTGCTTGGTTCATCCGTGCTTTCATACTCTATGAACAGGAAGGGAACGCGGGAACGGAACCACGCACAGACGCGCTTTGCGAAAGACCTCATCGATGTCGCTTTGTTCAACAAGACGCTCCCGGTCTTCCTTGCTCTGCTGCCGAGCTTCTCGTCCATTTTTGTGTTCGCCCAGGTGCTGCAGTCCACTGAGGCAATGTCAGTCGGGCTTGCCGCGTACGGATTCATCCTGCTTCTCATTGCGGTAGTGACATTGTATGTCTATAAGTACACGTTCCGCCTGCGCGGTGTTCTGAGAGACTACGAAGGGCTTCTCGAGAACCGGCCGCGTGGTGCGGACGGTCTCAAAGAAGTCCATGGGTACTCTGAGGAAACCGTGGCTTCGCATTTTGCAGCTGGACGATGGGGTGTCATTGCTCTCGTTGCAGCGTCATTCCTCCTCGTCAGCGCAATGACCATTGCCACGAACCCGTCGACCTGGGGAGGCGTAGATTCCATCGTTGCGCTCTTCATTTCGCCCGACGTCCTGATCAGGGTCCTCCAGTTCGCAGCACTGGCTGCAGGTGTGACAGGTGTAGGGATCCTCTACTTCTTCTCCGGCTTGAGTGGGGAGGGCAGGGGAGGCGACCCCGAACAACAGTTGATCGCGCGTCGCGTGGCCGTCCGGCTTATCACTTCTTCGTTTCTCTCGCTCCCAGTGCTTGTCGTGATGGCGATCCTCCTATTGCCTCCGGAGTCACTCTCGGGCTTGTTATATGGATTTGCCGGCGTCGCTCTTGTTCTCGTATTCCTCGCTGCCCAATTTGTCTATGCGTTCATGCGCGATTCACATCTGCGGCACCTGAATTCCGCTGTGTACGCGCTTGCCGTCGCATTAGCGGTCCTTTCTGTCAACGATCAAGTGGCGATTCATAACGCGACGACCACGCAGGCAGCCCTCTTGGCGTACCGATATGATCGCGCGACCGAGGAACTGAAATCAAAGCTCGGTGTTACTGTGGCCGCTCTCACTGGCGAGGATATCTATAACGGACGATGTTCTGCCTGTCATCTTTTCGATCAGAAGAAAATCGGACCGGCCTACAAGGATGTGATCCCCAAGTACGGAGGGAAGAAGGACCAGATCATGGCATTCGTCCTCAATCCCGTGAAGAAAGACCCGGCGTTCCCGCCTATGCCGAATCAGGGGTTGAAGCCGTCCGAGGCTGATTCGGTCGTCAGCTACATTCTCAAGAAGCTCGGACCCGCCGAAGTAAAACCCCCGATCTCTGGTCAAGCGGTTCCCCAGAAATGAAAGAGAGTCTCGTGCCTTCCGGCGCTGTTTCTATCCGTCGCTCCGTGCTCGTTGACTATCTTGTCTTGACGAAGCCGGAGCTCACACTCCTATCAGTTGTCACTGCACTCGGCGGCGCCTACCTTGCGGGAGGGAATACTGTTCAGTATCCGGTCGTTCTCCACGCGTTTCTTGGGACGCTCCTTGTCGGAGGCGGTGCAGGAGCGCTCAATCAGTACATCGAGCGCGACCTTGACGCCCAAATGCGTCGGACCGAGAACAGGCCCCTTCCGTCGGGACGAATTCCGCAGCGCCATGTATTGCTTTTTGGCACGATGCTATCAGTTTTCGGTGTCCTGCAGCTCTTGCTCTTCACGCATTTTCTCGCTGCCTTCCTCGCGGTTGTGACACTCGCGACGTATCTCTTTCTGTATACTCCGCTGAAACGGATCACTCCATTTGCGACGGTTATCGGCGGAATCCCGGGCGCGCTCCCGCCGCTCATTGGCTGGACGGCCGTCTCGGGGGAGCTTTCAATGGGCGCCTGGTCGTTGTTCTGCATCCTCTTCTTCTGGCAGATGCCGCATTTCCTGGCGTTGGGATGGATGTATCGAAAAGACTATGCAAGGGCGAACTACAGGCTGCTGGTCGTTTCCGATCCCAGTGGAGAAGCCTCAAGTCGTCAGATTCTGATCTACTGTATAGCCCTCGTCCCGGCGGCCTGCATGCCCACGATGGTCGGGATGCTCGGCATGCTCTATTTTGTCGGAGCGGTCATACTATCGCTGGCATTTCTCTGGCTGGCCATCAGGCTTTACATCGATCGCAGCAACGCGAACGCGAAGAGACTCTTTTCTGCCTCTCTGATCTATCTTTCTGTGTTGGTGGGGCTGATGATTGTCGATCGGGTGGCCTGATACGCGGGGTGTGGCGGGGGTTTCGTCCGCGGGGGTGATCTTGCTTTCAGTTGCTTTCGGTTGTATATTATCAGCGAGCGTATTTGTTCTTTGAATAATCCTTTAATCCTATCCGGTGAGGTAGGAAAGGAAGCAGAAAATCAAAAAGCGAAATGAAGAGTCAGGAATGGGATAGCCCATTTTGACCTTTCGGTTTTGAATAGCAGTTGCCTCCCTTTCCGATGTCGGCGGATTTGGAGGTTTTTTTGTTTAGTAAGGAGTATGTATGACAAAAACCAAAACGATCGACTCCGACAGTTTCCGGCGGACGGTGAACAGGCTCGCCCACGAGGTTGTGGAAAGGAACAAAGGGACGGAGAACCTGGCCCTCGTCGGCATCAGAACGCGGGGTGAGTATCTTGCCCGCCGGCTTGCCCGGAAGATTGAAGAAATCGAAGGGAAGCCCGTTCAGATTGGAATTCTCGACATTACTCTCTATCGGGATGATCTGCGCGGTCGTCTCGACCAACCGCAGTTAAAAAGCACAGAGATTCTTTTTGATGTCACCGGCAAAGTCGTTGTCCTGGTCGATGACGTGCTGTTCACCGGCAGAACCATTCGGTCCGCCCTCAATGCTCTCACGGACCTGGGGCGTCCCGCCCTGATCGAACTGCTAGTTCTGGTCGATCGCGGGCATCGTGAACTCCCCATCAAGGCAGATTTCATCGGCAAGAATATCCCTACATCGCTGAATCAGGAGATCAAGGTTATGATGACGGAAACCGATCCGGAAGATGGGGTCTATCTGGTGGACGTAGATGATGAAGGAAAGGAGATGAATCGATGAAACTGAAAAGTCGCCACCTCCTGGGGCTGGATGGCATGTCGAAGGAAGACATCTCGCTGATCCTCGATACGGCAGTCTCGTTCCGCGAAATCCTCGACCGGCCGATCAAGAAAGTCCCGCCGCTGCAGGGAAAAACTGTTGTAAACCTGTTTTTTGAAAGCTCAACCCGCACACGCATTTCGTTCGAGCTCGCCGAGCGTCGGCTTTCCGCAGATGTGGTCAGTTTCTCCACTGCTGCGAGCAGCGTGAGCAAGGGGGAGACTCTCAAAGACACCGCCCGGAATATCGAAGCGATGAAGATCGACATGGTTGTCATGCGTCATGCTTCGGCGGGTTCTTCGCACTTCCTGACCCGTGTTGTTGATGCCAATGTCATCAATGCCGGTGACGGGGGGCATGAACATCCGACGCAGGGTTTGCTGGATATGTATACTCTCCGGGAGAAATTCGGAAAGCTCGAAGGGTTGCGCGTCTGTATCGTCGGTGACATCACACACAGCAGGGTGGCGCGGTCGAATATCTATGGATTGATCACTATGGGTGCTCATGTGTCCGTCTGCGGGCCGGCGACGCTTATTCCGCGCGAACTGGAAGAGCTCGGGGTACAAGTCCATCACCGGCTGGAGGATGTCATCCCGGAAGTCGATGCGCTGAACGTTCTCAGAATACAGTTGGAACGGCAGAAAAGCGGCCTGTTCCCCTCACTCAGGGAGTATCATCGGTTTTTTGGCGTCACAAAGGAGAAAGTCTCGAAGGCGCCGGGTCCAATTACGATCATGCACCCCGGACCGATTAACCGTGACGTTGAACTCTCGGCGGACCTTGCGGACAGTGAACACTCAGTTATCCTTCAACAGGTGACAAACGGCGTCGCGATTCGAATGGCGGTGCTGTATCTCCTGGGCACATCAAATTAGGCAGAGGAATCTATGAAGCTTCTCTTGAAAGGCGGCAGACTCATTGATCCTGCGTCGGGCAGGGACGAAACAGTCGATATTCAGATTCTCGACGGACGCATTGAGCGCATCGCGGGAAGCATCGCGCTCGCCGCGGGCTTCGAGGAGGTGGACCTCCGCGGGAAAATCGTTGCGCCCGGGTTCATCGACATGCACGTCCATCTTCGCGAACCGGGGTTTGAGCATAAGGAGACCATTGAAACGGGCTGCGCATCCGCCGCAGCAGGCGGGTTCACAGCGGTGTGCTGCATGCCCAATACCAATCCGGCGATCGACGACGAGTCGGTTGTGCGCTATGTCCACGAGAAGGGGAAGGGAGTGTGCAACGGCGTCGTGGATGTGTTTCCAATCGGTGCCGCAACCAAGGGACGGCAGGGGACAGAACTCGCGCCGATGGCGGAACTCGCACAGGCCGGCGCAGTCGGTTTCTCCGATGACGGGAGCCCCATCGCCAGTCCAGAGATCATGAGGCGCGCCCTGGAGTATTCTTCAATGTACGGTATCCCTGTTATCCAGCACGCCGAGGAGTCCTCCATGACGCACGGCGGGTGTATGAATGAGGGCGTCACGTCGACGCGGTTGGGAATGGCAGGCATACCTCCGATCGCGGAAGAACTCATGGTCGCACGTGACATCATCCTTCTTGGTTATGTTCCGAAAGCGCGCTACCACGTTGCACATATCAGCACGCGGGGCGCCCTGGACCATGTCCGGAAGGCGAAGGCAAAGGGGATGAACATCACATGTGAGATTACTCCCCACCATTTCACCTTGCTAGAAACGATGGTTGCCAGCTTTGACACAAACACCAAGATGAATCCTCCGTTGCGTACCAAAGAAGATATCGAAGCGATGATCGAGGGTCTGAAGGACGGAACGATCGATGCCATTGCCACGGACCACGCGCCCCACACGATCGACGAGAAGGAGGTCGAATACGCACAAGCGCCATTCGGAATTGTCGGTTTGGAGACATCCTTGGGCTTGAGCTTGACGGAGTTGTACCACAAGAAGATCCTGACGCTTGTGGAGGTGATTCAGAAACTCTCCACGAATCCGCGAAAGATCGTTTCGCTTCCGGTTATCAAGTTCGCCGAGGGGGAAGCGGTGAACATGACCCTGTTCGATCCGAATGCGGAATGGGTCGTCGACACAGCGAAGCTGCTGTCCAAATCGAAGAACTCGCCGTTCAACGGCTATCGCCTGAAAGGAAAGGCCGTCGGCATTATCAACAATGGCGTTGCGCTCTTCGTTTAGCTGGTGTTAGTCAGTAAGAAGTCATGAGTATATCCATGATGCGGCCCTGCACACTATCGTGAACAGGGCCGTGTCGTTTTGTACAACCTCCTGGCTCTTTTCCGTCAATATTCATCGAACGGACCTATGTGATTCTGGCACAGCCTTTGTGCTTTTGGCTGTGTATCCATTGATTGCTTTGGAGGGATGTCATGAAAACAATCGGAATCATACTCGCCGCTGCTGTGCTCATCGGTTGCCGTCACCCTTACGATCTCGACATAACACCGCCGAGCCCGCCTCAGGGGATCCGGGCCGTCGCCTTGAACAATGCCGTTGAACTCTCATGGTTGCGCAATCCCGAGCCTGACGTGGCGGGATATAAAATCTGGGTGAGTGACCGATATGATGGAAAGTACCAGGTACTCGGATCGGTTGTCGGAATCTCCTTCATCGATAATGGGGCGACAAATGGAACCCGGGCCTATTACGGTGTGACTGCCTATGACTTCGACGGCAATGAGAGCGAATTGAGCACCGACCTAGTGTATGCTACTCCCCGTCCGGAGGGATTCGGAACGAAGCTGAGCGATTATCACACATCGCCGAAACTCGCGGGCTACGATTTCTCCACCTATTCTGTTGGTGACTACAATGACGATTTCACCGATGTCTTCTTCGAATCGTCGAACGGACGTTATTACCTGAATGTGTGGGACGACACCGAAGTCCAGGACATGGGCTACACGAAGTCTTTGTATGAGATCGCTGTTGCTCCATCGGGTGGTTGGTCGCCATCCAGATCAGTCGAAGCCATCGCAGGACATACCTATGTTCTCTGGACGTGGGACGACCATTTCGCGAAGATCCGCGTCAGGGAAGTGACGGCGTTCCGTGTGACGTTTGACTGGGCTTATCAGGTGGCGGGTTCGAATCCCGAGCTCAAGCGCGAGCTGCCACCGGACGGCCTCCGCAGGTTGCATGTGAGAAGCGCAGCACTGACCTGGAAATGAGAAGCGGAGAGAGCGCCATCCGCTGGATGTGATGGAAAATCCATGAATGCCACCCTGGGAGGAGATTGAGGAGGACGAGAAAGGGGTGGCGTTCGTGTGTACAATCGGCCTTGTTTGGTTGACTTTATTTGGCTTTTCTGATACTTTGTCATTGCATATGCGATCCAGTGCTCTGGTTCTGATAGCCTCTCTCGTTCTCTTCCAATGCTTAGCGGCTCAATCGCCAACTCAGCGAAGACTGCCAAAGCGGGAACCCGGACCCTCAAGAGAGATGCAATCCCGCATCCCCGATCAAGGGGAAGCCAGGAAGTTGATTCGGATAATCGAGCAGAGCATCCTCAGTGCGTCTCTCACCTCTGCCTCTACGCATTTTGCTCAGCAGGTATTCGTGAATGTGTCTGGGGCCGAAGGCGGTTATTTTTCCGCCAACCAGACTGTATCAATCCTACACCGGTACTTCTCAAGTCGGTCTTCCCTCGCTTTTGAGTTCTCCCGATTCAGCGATGCAGGATCCACCCCTTACGCCACCGGGCGCCTTACGTACACTGTGCGCGGCAGGAGGGAATCTGCCCAGGTATATGTTTCTCTCCGGTTCCAGGACTCACGTTGGTTTATCAGCCAGTTTAACATCTACTAAGTATCGCAAGCGCTACATGCCTCTTCCAAATGTCGGAATATCTGTGCGTCTGGTCTCGCGGGGATTGTTCATCTCGGCGGGAGTCGTGGTGCTCTTGATCGCCGCTCAGCTTGCGTGGCGTTCTCATATCGAGGCTGATTGGGCACGTGTGAAGATCCAGAAGCAACAGGATCTTGCATCGGCCATTCAATCGAAAGTAGATCTGCGCGTGGAAGCTCAACGGTTGAAGGGAGGGATGATCAGGAGCGACGAAGCAATCAACCTGGCCCTGCTGACCATGAGTCCCGGGAACCTGGCATCTGCATTTCAGCGGCTGGCCTGGTACAATGCGGACGAGGATATCAGCATCGATGTTGTTGATTCGGCCGGGAATATCATTCTCTGGTCAGGCAGAAGAGTCCTTTCCAGCTTTGCGTCGACACTTCGCAACGGGAGTGGAGAAGATCTCACCTTCGTGTCGCAGGCACGCCTTCACCGTTTTCTCTCCGTCGGAGTTGCCACATCGGACAAGAGCCATTTCGTCTTTGTAAGCAGGCCTCTGGAGACCACGTACCCGGTTTCAAATCGTTTTGTCTCGAGCGCGAGCCTTGCGGACGAACTCGCTAAGGAAACTGGCTTGCCAATACGGTTCGTTTCTGAGGTCGCTCACCGTGACACGGCAGGAGAGGCGGCCTTCGCAATACCGTTGAAGGATGGCAAGAACAATCTCTTCGGTTTTGCCATCGCACCCCCTCCGTCAATCCCGGCCGAAATTCAGAAGGCCGATCGATTCCCCGAGGCGGGGAAGAGCCTCTTCGCTGCGGCAGGAATGTGCTTTCTGGCCCTCCTCATGTTCTTGATGGTCCAAAAGAAATGGGGAAACTCAACGTTGTCTATTGTTCTCGTGGTGTTGGTGTGGAGCGTTCGGATCGGGTGGAAATTGGAGGCCTTCCCAGGTCTGCTTGTCGGAGGGTTTCTTTTCGATCCCGCCGTGCACTCATCTCCATTCCCACTCGGCCTTGCGGGATCACTCGGTGAACTTGTGCTTTCGGCAGCGGCGCTCTTGTTCACGGTTCTCATGTTCCTCAAGATAACATATAACTGGTGGTCTTCGCCAGGACAACCATCTCGTCGGGCTTCTCTTCACTGGCGTTATCTGCTGGCGATCCTGCTTCCATTTGTATCACAGTGGCTTGTTCGGGCGTACGGAGCTGCGATGCGGAGTTTCGTTTTTGATTCATCGATACGATATCGGGATCCGTTGTCTCTACTTCCGAATGCGCCGATGATGGTCATGCATTTGAATATCCTTCTCCTGACTCTGGCTCTCGGAGCAGCGTGTCTGGCAGTCGTGTTTGTCGCACATCGGATGCTCGGGGGAGCTGTCCGTGAAGGGAGAATCGTCTGGATAAGGGTCACGACGCTGGCCTTCACCTTCCTCGCGAGTTATTGTGCCTATCTCTATCTCGATCAACCGCCGTTGCTTCCGGTTTACCTTCCACCAGTTCTCTATGCCTCAGCGCTGGGATTGGTGCTCCTTCTTGAATTTCGAGGGATCTCGTGGCAGCCATGGAGGGCGCGGCCGCTTGTCGCGACTGCGGTTGTCCTGGCCGGGGCGTTCATGTTCACCGTCGTAGGACTGGATTCCAAGACGCACGAAAAAGAGAGGGAGCGGGCCCAATTGGAAGCGGAGGGCTTGCTTCGGCCTGTCGACAATTGGCTTTCGCTTGTAGTCTCAGAAAGTCTTCGCGGCGCGACCGGGCGAGCGGCTAACCAGCTCACCGCGGAAGGAATCGATTCAACTGTCTCTGTCGATCTGGCGTTCGGTCTCTGGGCTCAGACGCTGATGAGCAAAGAGGGGTACAATTCGGCCCTCGTCGTGTACGACCCCTCCGGCAAAGAACTGAGCCGGTTCTCTGTCGGGCTTACCTCCTTCGATCAGATGGAACTCTTGACTCAACTCTTCCACAAGGAGGAGGAAGCGCTTCTTGTCGTGGACCGGAAGGTTTCAGACGGGAACGTGAAATACTACGGTGAGTGGGGATATGTGCTGGGTGCGGGCAACCAACCGATTGGTTCCATAGCAATCGTGATGTCGGCAAGCCAAAGAACGTTGTTCCGCGGTGAGGCGCCCGAGCAACTCCGCAGCACTTCACGCGAGCCTTTGGAAGACGCCTTCCGCAAGGTGTCGATCACCGAGTATCGGGACGGCATCATCTGGTCAACAAACGATCCGATACTTTTCAAAGGTATGCGCCTTGATCCCTCTATTGGAAATGAAGTGAGTGCCTCGGCCGGCAGGTTCATCTGGTCAACCCAGGACTTTGAGGGGGCATCGTTCGATGTCTTGTATGCGAAGGATGACGCCGTTCGCTCGCGCGTCCTTCTGCTCAGAATCGGATCGCTCGACGTTCGCTGGCATCTTTTCAACATCGTGAAGACTCTTCTCGTGTACCTGCTGTTTCTCGGATTTGTTGGAATAGCGGTCGCCCTCCCGTCTCTTGCACGCGGCCGGTCGCCCCGATTTGGGTTCCGTGAGAAACTCATTACTTCATTCGCGGTGCTCTCTGTAGTGCCGCTCCTCCTGATGGCGTATTACAACAGGGAGCTTGCCATCGAAAGGTTGGACCAGAACATCGCCAAGAGACTTTCAGAAGACCTGGAGGTCACTCAGCAACGCATCTCCACAGCGGTCGAGGATGATCAGGATTTTGCGCAGGGAGTGACCAACGATTTCTGCGAAGCAGTGGCCTCCGATCTCGGTGTGGACTTCAGCGTGTATCATGGAGCGGAGTTGAAGGCAAGCAGCAGGCCGGAACTGTACAGGGCCTCGATTCTCGACAATCGGCTGACGGGAACGGCGTTCGTAAACACAGTAGTTATGGGGCGGGGATTTTATGAAACGCGGGAACGGATCGGGGAAGTGAGTTACATCGTAGGCTATCGACCGATCTTTGTCGGGGACAGCATCAGGGGGGTGTTGGCGGTTCCGGCGTTGTATCGCCAGCAGGAAATAGACGAGGAACTCGCCCAGCGCAATGCGTTCGTCCTCGGTGCCTATGCCCTGGTCGTGTCGTTCGTCGTTGGCCTCGCCCTCGTGCTTGCGAACGCATTGTCGAGACCGCTGCGGGACCTTTCCTCGGCGGCACGGAGTGTGGGAAAGGGGGACCTGGATGTTGTCTTGCGTGAGCGATCCAATGACGAGGTCGGCGATCTCATCCATTCGTTCAACGAGATGACGACGGAACTGAAAGCCAACAGGGTGAATCTCGCCCGAGCCGAGCGGGAACTTGCGTGGAAGGAAATGGCCAAGCAGGTCGCGCACGAAATCAAGAATCCGCTTACTCCCATCAAGTTGTCGGTCCAGCATCTCGTCCAGGCCTACCGCCAGGAAGCAAAGGACTTCGGCGACATCCTGCAGAGGGTGTCACAGACGGTGATCGAACAAATAGATGTGTTGACTCGCATTGCATCCGAGTTCTCGAACTTTGCCCGCATGCCCGAACGGAAGTTCGAGCGGGTCGATCTAAGCCAGCTTGTGAATGAGACCATTGATCTGTTCTCAGAAGTGCAGGGTGTCGAGTTCCGTCACGCTCCCTCGGACGCTCCCGCCGTTGTGGTCGCCGACAAGGACGAACTGCGGCGAGTCTTCATCAATGTCGTACGCAACAGTGTGCAGGCGATGGAGGGAAAGGGGATCATCGTCATAGATATGAACGTCGCGCACCAAATCTGTTCAATCCGCATCACTGATACGGGAAGTGGAATACCGGAAGAGATCCAATCAAGCGTGTTTCAGCCGAATTTTTCCACGAAGACCGACGGCATGGGGCTCGGCCTCGCCATTGCCCGGAAGGTTATCGAGGATTTGAATGGAACCATCAGGCTGCAAAGCAAGGTTGGACACGGAACAACGGTAGAGATGAATATTCCACTTCGACACGGGTAGGATGAGCCAACCTCCAATTACTACTTCCGCCATTCTATCACAATTCTCTGCTCTCCGTTTCGGCATGAGCACCCGCAAGGGTGGAACGAGCCCGGAACCCCTAGGAATGAATCTCAGTTATCGTGTTGGGGATGACCGGGCGTGCGTAGAGGAAAACCGGCGTCGGTTTTTCGGAGCCCTCGGATTCGCGTCTCAGAGCTCAGCCATTCCACTTCAGTGCCACTCAGATCGGATTGAGTGCGTCACCGGCCCTGGTGACTATGAATCGTGTGACGGATTGATCACGGCAACACCGAATCTCCCGCTGGTCATCACCGTCGCCGATTGTCTACCGGTTGTGCTGTATGATCCGATGGCTGGCGTGGTCGCAAATGTGCATGCCGGCTGGAGAGGGTCTGTGCAAGGAATCGTCCGGAAAGCGGTCGTTCTGATGCAGAACCAGTTCGGGGCCACTCCCGAGACCATCGTGGCGTACCTTGGTCCGTCCGCCGGCGTCTGCTGTTATGAGGTGGGCAGGGAGGTGGCGGAGGTTTTTGCTTCAGAGCATCATCAAGTCAGGGGAGACAAGACGTACCTAGACCTGAAGCTGGCAAATAGGGACCAATTGCTCAGGAGCGGTCTGAAACCTGGGAACATAGAGGTTTCAGCCGCATGCACGATCTGCGCGTCTGAGATATTCCATTCGTATAGAAGAGATCGTGAAAGATCAGGACGAATGATGGCGGTTGTGAGTATCGTAGAAGCGAAGGGACTCTGAGGTATGTGCGGAATCGTTGGCTATGTTGGTGCGCGGAACGGTCTTCCGGTTGTTCTCGACGGGTTGAAGCGGCTCGAGTACCGCGGATATGACTCTGCAGGTGTCGCATTGGTCCGAGATGGACGGATCGACGTCGTGAAACGGGCTGGAAAAATCGCCAGGCTTGAAGAAGCAGTTCGAGGTATATCAGGTGCTTGCACAATTGCGATCGGTCATACTCGTTGGGCGACGCATGGTGAGCCGAACGAAGCAAACGCGCATCCTCACCTCGACTGCCGGAATGAAATTGCCGTGATCCATAACGGCGTGATTGAGAACTATGCAGCGTTGAAGCGAAAGCTCATGGATGATGGCCACATCTTCAGGTCGGCAACAGACACCGAAGTTCTGGCACATTTGATAGAGGAACTGTATTCGAAAACGATGAGTCTGGAACGAGCTGTTCGCCAGGCGCTGACTCAAGTCAAAGGCACGTATGGGATCGTTGTCGTGGCAGGACGAGAGCCGGACAAGCTCATTGTTGCACGAAATGGAAGTCCCCTCGCGATTGGCGTAGGGGATGAGGAAAACATTGTCGCCTCCGATGCGTCAGCAATTGTTCGGCATACACGGCGGGTGATCTATCTGGAGGATGGTGAAATGGCTGTGGTGACAGCCGGAAGCGTCGCGACCACCACGCTTGCAGATGTGCCTGTCGACAAGTCAATCGAGCAATTGACCCTTGATCTCCAGGAAATCGAGAGGGGGAAGTATCAGCATTTCATGCTGAAGGAGATTCATGAGCAGCCGGATACCATTCGCAATGCGTTGCGCGGCCGGCTCATCACCGGAGAGGTCGACGTAAAACTCGGGGGCCTCGAACACGTCAGAGATGTTCTTGTCAATGCGAAGAGGATAGTCTTTGCAGGGTGCGGGACTTCTTGGCATGCTGCGCTGGTGGGTGAGTACTTGATCGAGCAAATTGCTGGTGTGCCTGTAGAAGTAGAGTATGCATCGGAATTCCGGTACCGAAATCCAGTTATCGGCGCAGGCGACATCGTTTTCGCAATCAGTCAGAGCGGCGAGACTGCAGATACTCTTGCCGCGTTGCGCCAGGCGAAAGCGCAGGGGGCCCTTGCATTGGGCATCGTGAACGGCGTTGGGAGCACGATTGCCCGCGAGTCGCAGGGGGGAGTGTATATCCACGCTGGACCCGAAATCGGGGTTGCCTCAACCAAGGCATTCACGTCTCAGCTTACTGTTCTTGCCCTGATCACGCTGATGATAGCGAAAGCGAGGGGGATATCGAGGGAAAAGCTTGCACTGCTGTTTCGGGAGCTGCACGAGTTACCGGAAAAAGTTGAGCATGTCCTTCGCACATCAGAGCAAATTGCCGAGATCGCTCAGGAGTACAAGGGAGCAGGCAATTTCCTGTACCTTGGCAGAGGTGCGAATTTCCCTGTTGCACTCGAAGGAGCGCTGAAGTTGAAGGAGATTTCATATATCCACGCCGAAGGATATCCTGCGGCTGAAATGAAACACGGACCCATCGCCCTCATCGATGACCGGATGCCCGTCGTGGTCATTGCCCCCAAGGATGGAATCTACGACAAAGTCGTGAGCAACATTCAGGAGGTTCGTGCCCGCAAAGGCAGGCTTATAGTCATTGCGAATGAGGATGACCACGAGATCGCAAATCTTGCAGAAGTGGTTATCCGGGTTCCCAGGACGTATGGCTTTTTTGGCCCAATCCTCAATGTGATTCCGCTGCAATTGTTGGCCTATCATATCGCAGTCGCTCGAGGGGTCAATGTGGATCAACCTCGAAATTTGGCGAAAAGCGTGACCGTCGAATGAGGTTTTGATTTTCCTCGAAAATTTGGTATATTTGACATCCCTTAAAGAATTTCACTTAGGAGAATGCGATGAAGAGCGAAACTCGATTCAAGCCGACAGACTGGGCGGTTATTCTCGGAGCATCGAGCGGTTTTGGCGGAGCTGCTGCAATCGAGCTTGCCCGGCACGGGATGAACATTTTTGGTGTGCACCTTGACCGCCAGGCGACGATGCCGGCGGTGCAGCATGTTATCAAGGAAATCAAGCATACCGGTGCTGAAGCCATTTTCTACAACATCAATGCCGCCGATTCGATCAAGAGAGAAGAGGCGCTTGATGACATTCAGGAGCGCTTCTCGAAAGATTCGTCCAACAATGTGAAGGTGTTGCTGCATTCGCTCGCCTTCGGGACATTGAAGCCATTCGTCGCTGCAAAGCCTGAAGAGGCCCTTTCACAGGCACAGATGGAAATGACACTTGATGTCATGGCGCACAGTCTCGTGTATTGGGTTCAGGGGCTCCTTTTCCGTAAGCTGCTACGGAAGGGAGGACGCATCATGGGTCTGACGAGCTCGGGCGGGCACAGTGTGATCCCGAACTACGGAGCGGTCTCCGCGGCGAAGGCAACCCTGGAGTCGCATCTCCGGCAGTTGTCAATGGAACTGGGCCCCCTTGGTGTGACTGCCAATGCGATCATGGCGGGCGTGACAGACACCCCTGCACTTCGCAAAATCCCAAACCATGTTCGTATGCGTGACGTTGCGCGTGCCAAGAATCCGGCAGGCCGCCTGACCACACCTGAGGATGTCGCGAAAGCGATTGTGCTGCTCGCGGACGAAAACGCGTACTGGATTTCAGGAAACGTCATCGGCGTTGATGGTGGGGAAGACGTTGTGAGCTACATCGGTCCCAAAGCATCGATAGAGTAAAACCCTCCGCGACAAACTCTCACGAATCGAAAAGCAAAGGATAGGTATGTTCGAATTCGAATTGACGGAAGAGCAGAAAATGCTGCGCGAAATGGTGCGCGATTTCACCAACACTGAAATCAAGCCGATTGCGCGTCGAATCGACGAGGAGGAGAAATTACCGCGCGAGCTTATTGCGAAGTTGGGAGAGCTGGGCCTCATGGGGGCAGTGTTTCCGGCAGAATACGGAGGAGGCGGGTTTGGCGAGGTCGGATATTGCCTGGTACAGGAAGAAATCGGACGCGGCTGCCTTTCGACTGCAACATTTATCGGCGCGCATCAGTCCATCGGATCGAATGCGATCTATCTCGGGGGTTCCGAATACCTGAAGAAGAAGTATCTGACCCAGCTTGCAGAAGGAAAAATGATCGGTGCCTTTGCGTTGACCGAAACTCTGGCCGGATCAGATTCTTTTAACCTGAGAACCAGAGCCCATTTCGACGGGAACGAGTGGATACTCAACGGAGAGAAACTCTGGATCACCAATGGGTCCATCGCAGACGTCATTTCCGTGTTTGCGCGGACAGATAAAGGCATTACTGGATTCGTAGTCGAAACCAAGTCGCCCGGGTTCCACGCCGGTCCTCCCGAGAAGAAGATGGGAATCCGGGGGAGTGTCACTTCCGCGATTTCATTTGAAAACGTTCGTGTTCCGAAGGAAAACATCCTAGGTGATGATGGGCGTGGCTTTCTTATTGCTATGAAGACCCTCGATGCGGGACGGTTGGGCCTCGGTGCCGCCTGCTTGGGTGCTTCAAAAGAGCTCCTTGAGCTTTCCACGAAGTACGCAAAGGAGCGTAAGCAGTTCGACGTGGCTATTTCCCAGTTTGAAGCGATCCAGTTCATGCTGGCCGAAATGGCTGTCCTTATCTACGCGATGGAATCGATCATTTATCGGACGGCGGCCGGGTACGACGCAGGATCGCCTGTGTCCCGGCAATCAGCCACGGTGAAACTGTTCTGCTCGGAGGCGCTTGTCAAGATCGCGGATCGTGCGGTCCAAATTCATGGCGGCATGGGCTACTCGAGGGAATTACCAATCGAACGATTCTATCGTGATGCTCGAATCAATCCGATCTTCGAGGGGACAAACGAGATCCAGAAGATTGTCATCGCACGCGAAGTGATCAAGAGGAACGGAGTTCTGATCTGAGGCTTTGAAAGATCGAGCAGAGCGAACTCGTTCTTGATTTTCCGGAAAAAAAGTGATAGTATGATGCAAGCTATGATTCCCGACCCCTCCAGAACGTTGGGGCATCTGGGAAATTTCGATCCGCTTTCCGCGGAGAAGTTTTCGGACAGGTAGCTCAGTTGGTAGAGCAATGGACTGAAAATCCATGTGTCGGGGGTTCAATTCCCTCCCTGTCCACGATGAGAAGCCAGGCAGAAGCCTGGCTTTTTCATTTCCTGCGTGTGATGTCGCCAGAACCGTTCCCCTCGATTTGTACGGGTGCCAAGTGAATTTGAAGCGGCAATTCAATACCTTCAACAATTACTCTGGCGGCATATGACACAAGGAATTCTCGCCCTCATCGCTTTCATTCCCGTTCTGCTGATTCTCGTCCTCATGATCGGGTTCCGCTGGCCCGCGACGCGGACTATGCCCGCGGCGTGGGTCGCTGCAGTTATTCTGGCAGCGTTTGTCTGGAAGACCCCGGCGAACTACCTTCTGGCTTCCACCGTCAAGGGACTGAATTCGGCGATCGAAATCCTCACGATCGTATTTGGCGCAATGGTTCTTCTCTTCACGCTTCGTGAAGCGGGGGCGTTGGCGGCCATCAACCGTGGTTTTGGCAGCATTTCGACCGACCGCCGCGTCCAGGCGATACTCATTTGCTGGCTCTTTGGCGCATTCCTTGAAGGGGCAGCCGGATTTGGTGTGCCTGCGGCACTTCTCTCACCACTTCTTGTCACGCTCGGGTTCCCGCCGCTGGCCGCGGTAATGGTCTCACTCATCGCAAATGCCACACCGGTCTCATTCGGACCGGTTGGAGTACCTACGATACTCGGTCTAGGAAATCCACTTAACAATCCGGCTGTCGGGAGTGCGCTCGCAGCCCGGGGAATCAGTTTCTCGCAATTCATATACGATATTGGCTTCTGGACTGCCTGCCTGCATTCCGTGATGGCGGTTTTTGTGCCTCTCATGGCCGTTGCAATGATGACCCGGTACTTTGGCGCCAGAAGGAGCTACAGCGATGGGCTCCGGATTTGGCCCTATGCTCTTTTTGCCGGGATCAGTTTCGTCGTTCCCTATCTCCTGACCGCTTGGCTGCTGGGCCCGGAGTTTCCTTCGCTGTTTGGAGGACTTGTCGGCCTGGCCATCGTATTGTCTACGACAAGGGCGGGATTCCTCGTTCCAAAAGAGAAATGGGATTTTCCGAAACGGGCAGACTGGGAGAATAACTGGGTTGGCACGATCGGACCGGAGAATCCGGTAGCCACAACACGTGTTCCGCTTTGGAAGGCCTGGCTTCCTTACGCGCTGGTTGGATTTCTCCTTGTGTCCACGCGCATCGACGCGTTGCCGCTTAAGGCTTTCCTGAAAAGCTATTCTGTCATCATGAATGATCTGTTCGCTACCGACGTGACATCACGGCTTGAGCTTCTCTACAATCCCGGTGTTCTTCCTTTCATTCTCGTCGGACTAGCGTGCGTGCCCCTGTTTCGCATGAGGCGGTCGCAGGCGCTGAATGCCTGGAAGGAATCTGCTTCGAGGATGACTTCTCCGGCGATAGCACTTCTGTTTACAGTCCCTATGGTTGAGCTGATGCAGGCAGGCCATTCGCCACACGGATGGGCGAGCATGCCGATTGTCGTGGCCGAGTACACCTCGCAGCTTGTGCAAGGGGCATGGCCGATGGTTGCGCCGTTCATCGGGGCGTTCGGTGCGTTTATTGCCGGGTCTAATACCGTGTCCAACATGCTTTTCGGGTTATTCCAATATTCTGTTGCGGACGAACTTCATATCTCGCATATTGTTACACTAAGTCTGCAGAATGTGGGGGGATCATTCGGCGTCCTGGTGTGCGTGTTCAAAATCATCGCTGCGAGCGCAACCGTTGGACTGAGCGGCATGGAGGGACTGATCATACGAAGGAACATCCTTCCCCTCGTACTCTATGGACTGGTTGTTGGACTAGCTGGTATGATTCTCGTGTACTGGGCGCATCCGGGTGTTTTCTGAAAGGCTCGATCGTTCAAAGTGAATGTCCCTCATTCTTGATTCCGGGAGGTAGAATGAAATTAGTCAAGACAATGATTCTCGCTGTGGCACTTCTGGCCATTGGACTGTCGCGATCGGATGCTCAGGTTGCGACGAAGAAGATCATCACGCTGGAGCTCGCCAAGAAGATCGCTGCAGCAGCGGAGGTGGAAGCACGTAAGAATAACTGGACGGTCTTCGTGGCGATCGTTGATGACGGGGCAAATCTCGTGTATCTTCAACGGATGGATAATACGCAGATCGGAAGCCTGGAAGTCGCAATCCAGAAGGCCCGGACTGCGATATCCTTCAAGCGTCCGACCAAATCATATGAAGACGCGGTAGCTGGAGGCAGGACGGCAATTCTGGGTGTGCCGGGGATTGTGCCCATTGAAGGAGGCCTGCCGATTATTGTGGACGGCCAGTACATAGGTGCAATTGGAGTCAGCGGCGGAACAGCCCAACAGGATGGCCTGGTAGCAAAGGCTGCTTTGGAAATCCTGAATCAATGAGGATGTTCTGCAGGAAATCAGGTTTATCAGAAACTGGCGACAATCGGCGCCGGATACTCCATTCATCACATTGACGAGAACATAATGAAGACATTCGCGAGGTCTTTGGTCATCCTGTGTACAGCCGCTGCCCTGCTGTCGTTTTCCCAGGATCAGCATTCATCAGTTTCTCCAATGGCAAAGGAAGATCTCCCCATGAACAATCGGCAAGCATCAAACAACGGCGCCAGTATCACCACCGCGATGAACTCTCAACAGTCGGAGACGATCCGGCCAGAACACGTTGCATTCAATGTGCCTGATCCTGTGGCCGCGGTGAAGTGGTACACGGATAACCTGGGAATGAAAGTGATGCGTCAGGGGGGAGCGCCGACGTTTACTTCATTCATCGCCGATTCCAACGGCCATATGATGATGGAGTTGTTCCACAACGCTGAATATCCTTTGCTCGAGCCCGCAAAGATCAGTCACATGTCGATTCATCTTGCTTTCATGGTGCCGGACATAGGAGTCATCAAGACGAAACTCCTTGCCGCACGAGCCACCTTGACTGAAGATATTACGAAGACCCCGTCCGGGGATCAGGTGTTGATGTTGAGGGACCCCTGGGGATTGCCGATCCAGTTCGTACAGCGGGTGAAGCCAATGCTGAAGCCAACGGGCGTACGACCGGAACACCTTGCACTGAATGTTTCCGATTCCAGAGCAACGGCGCGTTGGTTTGTAGCCCATCTGGGGATGAAAATCGTGCGGGCAGGGGGCGCTCCTGCATACGGGATGTTTGTGGCAGACTCATCCGAGCAGATGATGCTGGAGCTCTATCAGAATTCAGCGTACCCGGTGGTGGATTTTGGCAAGGTCAGCCATCTGTCGATCCATTTTGCCTTGATGGTGGCTGATGTGCCCGGGACGAAGGAAAGATTGCTCAAAGCCGGCGCGACAGTTGCAGAGGATATCACGAAGACCCCCTCGGGTGACCATGTGTTGATGATGCGTGACCCTTCAGGATTCCCGATTCAATTTGTAAGCAGGGTTACACCAATGCTTAAGTGATCCGTCTCGGGTTCAAGTGCATCTTGCGATTCGAAATCCGTGTACCGCCAACTGCTGTGTCTTAGAAGAGATATTCAATTCAGAAAGGCGTTCATGCCTGCTTCCGACGGCAGGATCTCCACCAAAACACAACACCCTCGTAGGAATCCGCCCTAGAATACACCCACCAGGCTCTTCTGCTCGACGAATTTCTCCGCCAACTGATCCACCACATCCTTGACTCCCAGCGCCCTGATGCGCGGCTCATGCTGCGCCAGAAGGCTGAAACTCTCATCGTTATCGAACAGTGTGTCGGGCGGGTTCTCTCCTATGCCGCACATCCAGTGCTCCGCGAGCAGATCGGCGAAGCGCACAACTGTGGTGAGTTCCGGATTTATCGTCGCCTTCGAAGGCGTATGGTGGAATCTCATGACCTCAACGAACTCGTGCGGCAATCTCCACCGCTCTCCAAGCACCCCGCCGATTTCGTCGTGCGATATTGCCACAATCTGATTTTCCACCTGAACGTCATTGAGTTCCAGCTCCCGCACCATGCGAGTAATCGTCTCCAGCTCTGTCGGGAAATACTGGATGAGGACGATCTTACCCATGTCGTGCATCAATCCGGCCGTGAACTCTTTTCCTCCGGTCAAGATGCCGTATTCCTTCGTTATCAGGCGGGCGATCGCAGCGGTGTTGATCGAGTGTTTCCAGAGCGCCTCGAGGACGGTCCGTTGACCGGAATTCATCGCGAAGAGCTTCTGTTTGATATAGACAGCGACAAGGATCCTGCTCGTTTCGGCTAATCCAAGCAACGCGATAGCGCTTGGCACGCTGTTGACCCTCCACCGAAGTCCATAGAACGGGGAGTTCACCGCGCGCAGAACATTACCGGTCAGGACTGGGTCAGTCTCAATGAGCTTGATGATCTTGTTCGACGCCCCATCACCCTTATCGAGCTCTCCCATGATTTCCGCCAACACCGTCGGAAGTGAAACTATTTCGTTGATTTTTTCTATCTCAGATCGAATGTCTCTCATAATCGCTTCTCACCGTGAGCGGAAATTGGGATCTTACTCGCTAATCAAGAGCAATTTGTGTGCCTTGGCCAGAGGCCCAGCCTGATCTTCAACAGCGGTGCTATTGCTCAGCAATCTGACCGTCCAGCGTTTTTTGCAGCCCCGTATCCGGTTGCCGTACCGCGGGCCTTCCCGCTTGCGAATAGTATTCGCCAACTGTGGAATAGTATACAGTGGCAGCCTGAGTTCAATATGCATATCCGATTCTGAAATCGGCCAATATCATCAGTTTCTGGTGATTCCGGATCTTCGCGCACATCCCGCCGGAGTTGCCATTCGTGGTACGAGCTTTGGAGTGATTTGAGCTCTGACGCTGTACTGCCGAACGCGTGTGTTTCAGGTGCGAAGGCGGTATGGAACGCGGCAATCTGTATTCAATCAACGCAGGGTATTCACCCACGAGAGTAGTCTCTCCGGAGAGTCTGGCCAATGAGTTCGACGGGTATAAGTGCACGGCACTCAGGCAGTTCTGAGGTGTTTTCGAATCTTGTTGATGTGCGTGGTATGTTCGAGGAAATGCGAGAGTACGTGATTCTGAAACTCCCTGGTCATTTCCCCAACTATAGCGATTACTCAGACATCGATATCCTCTGCAGGGACGCTGACGCCGTACAGGAGCATATACTCGAAGTAGGTAAGCGATACGAAGACAAGGGCTACAGAATCACAGTCAGCAATGCCGCCATACACCGCCACATAGATTTCTTTCCACCGGAATCAGTCCGATTGAACATACGATTCGATCTCATCGATTCGCTGAACATCTACAGAAACATCGTTGTCGACCCGCATTACCACGAGGTGGTCCTCGATACGAGGCGAGAACTGTCGTGCGAGGGGAGCCCTATCTGGGTTCCTGCTCCGGAGCATGATACTGCCCTGCGTTTTCTGGAGTTTCTGGAATGGATGAACGAACGACCGGATAAGCAAAAACACCTCGAATACGTGAAGTCACAAAACTCGTTGGCATTCATCGAAGTTCTCAGGAAGCACACAAATGTGGAGGTTGCTCTCGATCTCGAAACAAAGAACCTGCAGGTCGCATTCAGGAATGAGATGACACCCCGCAGCTTCGGGAACAGCGGGCCGCGGATGGACTATTTCATGATCTGGGGACACGGCTTGGCATACACATCCCAGATACTTGAACTTGTCAGATCCCATGGCGGATTCGACATCGTCGCCCTGATCCGCAAGCAGATCAATGACATAGGCAAATTTGTTTCTGATGTTTACGCTTGCGATACAGTCCCGTTCGAACACCTCTACGCAAAGACCCGATACCTCCTTACGACGCGGCCTGAAGTGCTGTTCATTCTCGTCCGGAACAAGGCCCCAAAGGAACAGTACGTGGGAGAGGGATCGTTTCGGCATATCCAATGCACGGTCGTGCGAGAACTCAAAGATGGCATACGAGACCTGTTCAATCCTCGCGTGGGGGCAGTGAGAACTGAGGATCACGTAATTCATGCGTCGGATTATGAAAGTCAGGTTGAGCACGTGCTGAGGGTGTTGGATTTGCCCCCCTTGGATTACTACACGAGAGAGCCAAATGCGAAGCTGGATGTGCCCTACCATATTGGTCGATTCAGCGATTATGAGGTGAAAGAAGTCGATTGCGATTCTCTGTATGCAAATATTCTTGGATCAGGATTGGTGCCGGTGTCCAGGACTCCACACTTCCTCTACGTCACAGGGGAGAGGGAGCCATATGATCGCTATCACGCGCAGCATCAGGGAATCGAACTGACGGACGATCATTTTCCTGAGGCGTTTGACAGGATGATTCAGGATTTCCGGTACGGGCTCGAGACTGCGGAAGCGAAGCAAAGCCTGATCCTTGCAAGGCAGATTGACGCCGGCACGTATCAGATTCTCGACGGCGTCCATCGGGCGGCAATTCTGAAATCAAAGGGAGTCCGCAGAGTCAAGATTGCTGTCTCCCGTGAAGATGCCACGGATGCCGCGGGGGAAAAAGTAGTCTGCATTGTGTTCAGCAAAGACCGTGCGATGCAATTGGAATGCATGCTGAATTCGCTGTTCGTGTGCTGCGAGGATCCGTCGGCGCTGGCTGTGAAGGTTCTGTACGCGACATCCGGGCCGCTTCATCTGAAACAATACCAGCGGCTCATGAAGGATTACGAGTCAGTAGAATTCGTCCGTGAGACACTCTTTAAAACGGACCTGTTATCCATGATCGGCTCATACGACGCAGTGATGTTCCTTGTCGATGACAACGTTTTCATCCGGCGTTTCTCAACCAACACAGCAGTTGAGAACCTGCGGCGTAATCCGGATGCTCTCGGATTCTCTCTCCGGTTGAGTACGAACACGCAATACTGTTACATGGTAAACAAACCTCAGTCGGTGCCCGATCGTTTTGAGTGCGCCCCGGGCATTCTGAAGTATCAATGGACACAAGCGGAACTCGATTTTGGCTATCCCCTGGAGTTGTCCAGTTCCATCTATCGTTCGGCAGATCTGCTGCCGCTCCTCGGTGAGCTTCAGTTCAAGAACCCGAACACGCTTGAAATGTCCCTTGATGCGTGGAAGCTGTCGTTCAGCAAACGGCAATCGTTCCTTCTATCGTTCCAGCACTCAGTCGCCTTCTGCAACCC
This sequence comes from Ignavibacteriales bacterium, assembly GCA_026390595.1. Classification (NCBI taxonomy): domain Bacteria; kingdom Pseudomonadati; phylum Ignavibacteriota; class Ignavibacteria; order Ignavibacteriales; species Ignavibacteriales bacterium. The sequence continues at coordinate 81,204 of JAPLFQ010000030.1, read as the reverse complement.
GATCAACAAAGTTCAAACCGTATACAATAATCGATCGGGGGCGCTGGCCGGTTACGGGACGGACACTCTGGCTGCTCTGTTTGAACACGGGTACAGGATTGATGGGGAAGCTTTCGGGTCCATTGTGCCACGGAGTGTACATCAGGAGATGCCTTTGAGGTTCAAGAAGACGCATCAGGGGAGCTCCCGGTCTGCACTGGGTGACTCACCATGTGCCTCCATCATCATCATAGCGTATAACGGTCTCAGCCATATCAAGCTCTGTGTCGAGTCTATCCTGAAGAACACACCTCTTCCCATTGAGATTATCGTTGTCGATAATGCCCGGAATGATGGAACAAGCGAATATCTCCAAACTCTTCCTGGCATTGTGCTGGTGAAGAATCCCGAGAACATCGGGTATTCACCTGCGCGGGCGCAGGCTATGTCTATAGCGCGGGGGAAGTATCTGGTATCGCTCGATGACGACACCATCGTTACAGACGGATGGTTGGGCCGGCTGATCGCACATGCCGAGCGTGACTCAACTCTCGGGATTATTGGTCCACGCACGAATTATGCCTCCGGGCCACAATGTGTCCCTGACGCCCGGTATGAAGCCCTTGAGAGTTTGGAGGCCTACGCACACCGACACGCCGCCGCACGGGCCGGTGAGTTGCTTCCAGCTCAGCGACTTGTCGGCTTCTGCATGTTCATCACCCGAACGGTTGTAGATCGGATTGGATGCATTGATTATGCCTTCGGGAAACTGTTCGGCTTCGACGACGACGACTATTCACTGAGGGCACAACTGGCCGGTTTCAGACTCGCGATTGCAGATGACGTGTTCATCCATCATACGGGGGGGCCGCAGGGGCGCGGGGACAAAGTGTACAATGAGTCCATGCTGGGAGCGTGGGAGATGTTCAAGAGGAAGTGGGGAATTCCGCCGGCCGATCCTTATGGGACTCCTGTCAACGTCGCGAGAATACTCGCCCGGCCATTCGATCCGGCCCGGCACAGAGTTCCCTTGCTGCCAATGGGTGCGGTGGAGCGGTTTGTCTGGAAGCAACCTGCTGCTTCAGAGCGTATACTGGGTTCATTATCGAAAGGGGTTCAGAAGATGGAACAAGGTCGTTTGGAAGATACTCAGGCGCAGCTCCTCCTTGTCCAAGACGGATTGTTGAAAGCCGCAAGAGTGGAATCGGAGATCACGATGTATGATGTCAGCATGTACCTGGGCGACAGTTTCCTCCGAACTGAAAGGCTCCAGGAGGCGCGGGAACAGTACGAGCGTGCGCTCCGGGAGAATCCAGAGTCTGCTGAAGCCTGCTATGGTTTGGGGCTGTGTTTCTTGTATGCCGGATTCAATGACGTGGCCCGGCAAATGTTCGAGGCCGCTTCGAACCTCAAGCCGGAATGGGTTTTACCAAAGGAAAAGGTCCTGGAATGCTCAGTCGCTGCTTGAAGGGCCCGGATTCTCTATCCGGCGTGAACAAGTGATGACCCGAGAAGACAACACCCGATCCAAGCACCGTTCCGGAGCCGGGCCACGGGTCTCAGTGAGTATGATCGTCCGCGATGAGGAGCAGTTTCTTGCCGGCTGCCTCGAAAGCATCAAGGACATCGCTGATGAGATCATCGTGGTTGACACCGGGTCGACTGACCGGACGATCGAGATTGCGCGTACCTTCGGTGCCGCCGTATCTCAAATCGAGTGGTGTGATGACTACTCATCAGCGAGAAACGAGTCCCTTCGCCGCTGCACGGGGGATTGGGTTCTCTACGTCGATGCAGACGAGCGGCTGGCGGAAGAGGGACGCGGGGAAATTGAATCTCTGACCAGAGATACAAGTGCAATAGCTTTTCGATGTTCCATCGTTGGCGAAGAATGGCTGCCGAAGGGTAAGGTCAACAATATTGGGCTGTACCCGCGTCTCTTTCGGCGCATTCCTGAATTCCGTTTCAAAGGCAGAGTCCACGAGCAGCTGTTTCACTCGAGTCTGGGGCACCAGTATACGGTTCGCCCATCAGGGATCACCATCCTGCATTTGGGTTATCAGCAGTCGGTCGAGACAACCAGGAGGAAGTGTCAGCGTAACATCGATCTGCTAGGCGCACAGTTGCAGGAGGAACCCTCCGACCCGATGGCCCGGTATCAGCTTGGGAATACGCTTGGAATAGTCGGGAGATACGAGGAAGCTCTCATTGAACTCAATAAAGTTCTGGAATTAGCCTCAGTCCCGACACACGTTAGCGCCTCGACATTGAATGCTCTTGCCTCGTTTTCCCTGCTTCTGGATGATCCTGCCGGGTCCCTGTGGTACGCCGCTGATTCTGCGCGGATTGCCCCGAATCAAGTCACATCGCCGAGATTACAGGCGTCCGCGTATCTTGCGCTTGGCAAGCCGGCCGAGGCGCTGGCAAGCATGCTTCGAATCCGGGATATGCAGAAAGATCTACTTCGTAAGGACAAGATCGACGTCTCATTCGATGCAACAATACCCTCCGTTGAACTGGACTATATGTGCGGACGTTGTCATGCCGATCTGGGCGACTGGGGGCAGGCAGCCGAATGCTTCTACAAAGCCGCGGCAAACGACATCTACTACGAGGATGTTCTTGATCGCTACTTGGAAGCGGACCTCCGTCGTTCTGATCGGGTCGCCTCGCGCGAGGATCTTCGCAACCTGATCTCCCGTCATGGAAGCGACGTGAGCGTCATTCAACACCTCCTCGGGTTCTACAGTACAAGGCTCGATTGGGAAGCCTTTGAAATTGTTGCAGAGTATTCCCGAACCCATTCGGTGCACAACGATGACACGTCTGTCCTGATGATTCAGACGTATCTCAGCCGCGGTGAATTTGAAAAAGGGCTGGCGGAGGTGCATCGAGGTGAGACGTGCAGAGTTTCCTCTATGAATTTCAACCGTATCGCAGTTCAGGCTGCGTTGAAGGCCCGGGATTTTCAACTGGCATTGGCATATTTGGAAAAAATCGCATCTCAGGCTGCCATACCCGCAGGGGATCTGCCTCTTTGAAAGTATTACAATCACCTCCCTTTTTCTACGCTATATAGCGTAGAAAACCCAACAAAATGTGACATCCCGCTAAAGATCCAGAACTGCCTGCCGACAATATACACAGAAGCCAACAAGGCTCATACAGTCAGGCATGGAAGCCTGATCATCATCCAAACAACCTAATTTCATGGAGGAAATTATGGCAGCATTATCAGGTGGTTCCCGGATCAACACCAACATTTCTGCGCTCAATGCCCTCAACGCATTGAACAAGGTCAACGCGGAACTTGGTGTCCATCAAATTCGCCTTGCCAGTGGCAAGAAAATCAACTCGGCATCGGATGATGCATCCGGCTACGTCATATCCAAGAAAATGGAAGGCCGTATCCGTTCATTGAATGCTGCCAGTGACAACGTTGGCGATGCGATGAACCTGTTGAGCGTTGCTGAAGGCGGTTATTCGACAATTGCCGACCTTCTGACGCAAGTCAAGGATAAAGTCACGCGTTTCACCAACGCGGGCTTCTCCTCGGCTGAAAAAGATGCACTCGCCGCTGAAATTGATCAACTGGCGTCTGAAATTGATCAGGCCGCCACGCAGACCAAGTTCAACGGTATCTCCATCATCAACGGCAGCTTCAAGTCCACCATCACGGCAGCCGGAACGGCGGGAACTGTAGGTACCACAATTACCTCCAATGCCCACTCGATGGTTGTTGACAGTGTGGATGTCAGCGGTGCTGCAGCCAGCGCTACCTTCACCTTCACGGCTGGCGCAAACAAAGTCACCGTAAGCGACGGAACGAACTCGGTTGACATCAGCACAGTTGGCGGACTCGCCGCAGGCGCCAAGAAGACCTTCAGCTTCCACAACGCCAGCGTCACGATGTTGGGTTCAGCGGGAACATTGTCGGCGCAGGAACTGGCCGATGCTATGAGCACCAAAACGGTTACCTCGTCTGCCGGATCGAATCCATCCTGGCAGGTCGGTGAAGCTCGCACAGAGTCGTTCTCGGTTAACCTCAGTACCTCTGTGACTTCAACGTCGCTCCTCGGTGCTGCGGGTGGCGCAATCACAAGCGCCTCCATCACCAATACCTTCAAGGACAACGTTGATTCTGCAATCGGAACGGTCCTCGGTGTCATCGGAAACATCGGTGCACAGATCAATCGTCTCCAGGCGAAGTCAGATATGTTGACGACGTCGGTTACCAACACGGAAGCTGCAAAGAGCAGAATCCTGGATGCAGACATTGCGAAGGAACAGATCTCCGCAGTGAAGCTCCAGGTCCTGCAGCAAACTGCGACGGCACAATTGGCGCAAGCCAACCAGTCACCGCAGGTATTCTTGTCGCTCTTCCGATAAGACGCGGATTCACAGGAGAGGGCTCGGACCATTTCGGGCTGAGCCCTTGTCCTGTTTCTGAAACAGTCGGGTAACCAGGATACGAACCGGGAAGGACTAAAGAGTCTTATGCAAACCTCACCGTTGACCAGCGTGTTGAACACTGAAATCGAGTCGGAGGTATTGAAGACATTCGGCGTGCCGGAAGCTGTACAGGCACCGAAGAAGCAAGATCAGTACTCAACGGCTGCCAAGAAGTATCGGAATGAACAGCTCCTGAATCTGACACCAGTCCAGGTCATCGACAAGCTCTACAGGATCTCGCTAAACGCTTGCAGGAGTAATGACCCCCACCTGGCGAAGAGGGCTATCAACGAACTTATCGTCGGTTTGAATTTTGAACATGAAGAGATAGCAGTTGGTCTCTTCAGGCTCTACGAATACTGTAAGTATTGCATTCGCAAGGGCAAGATGAATGACGCAGCGGATGTGCTGGAAGAACTGCGTGCCACATGGGCACAGGCATTCAACCTGTAGGAGGTTCTCAGCGCAACACGATCTGGCAAGGAACGAATCATGGCTGATGCATCATCCATAGGATCACTCTCGTCGTCTATTGACAGTCTCGTCGCTCAGTATAAGTCGAGCCTCCAGAGCAAATCTGTGACGCCGCTGACGGACAAAAAGACGACGCTCAATGCCAGGATCACGTCCCTCTCGACAATGAAGGCGAAGCTGCAGGCGCTCTACGAGACCGCCGGCGGCCTTGCAGTGTCCCGGTCTGAAAGTGTGGATGTTCTCAACTCATCGCGTTTCACGAACGCCTCGACTACCATTGCGACGAGCGAACTGACCGCAGCTGAAAAGCTCGCCGGGAGCGCAACCCGGCAGATCAAGATCATGATGGGTGGAACCGATGTGACGGTCGACGTCACAATCGCAAAGGACGACACGAATGACACAGTCCTTACGTCCATCGCCAATGCGATCAACGCATCAGGTACGGCGAACCAGCTTCTGACCGCCTCGGTATCGCAGCTGGCAGATGGAAAAGAGAAGCTCGTGCTGACAAGCAAGACCACAGGCTCTCAGCACGCGATTACGCTCATTGATGTCGGCGCGGGGACGTTGCTTGACAGCATAGGATTGTCGGATTCTGTCGTAACGAACCGAACGGGAGCCTCAGCCGCGGCGACAGCCGATGACCCCGTTGGCAATCCTGGAGGTTACAGCCTTCCCGGGAGTATCGCTCTGCTGAACGCAGCCCGCTCAACGAAATTCGTCGCCTATGCGACACAAAGTTCGGACATCGCTGTCACGGCCTCAGCAGATTCGGGCGCAACGACCGGAACTCATACGCTCAGCGTAAGCCAGTTGGCCAAGAACGATACGCTTATCACCAGGCAGTTTGTCTCGACAGGGACAACCATTTCTGATGCCCTCGCAGGAGAGGGATACGGGACGAAGAAGTTCACGATCACGACGGGCACGGGTTCGGCGGTTGAGGTGAGTGTCGCCGTTACACAGGGACAGACGAATGCGACAGTTCTGTCCGCGATAGCCTCGGCCGTATCCGCAAAGACAGATTTCGGTGTTACGGCATCTGTGGTCAACGATGACGGCACGCATTCACGTTTAGTGCTCACATCGAAAGCGACAGGGTCGGCAGCTGCGGTCAGCGCCGTGGCTGATGTATCCGGGACTCTTGCAACCACTCTGGGCTTGACTGGAATCTCCTATGCTTCCGGCGCCCGGACGCTTTCTTCGACGAGTCAGACTGGTTTTCTCAAAGCAGATTCAGGGCTATTGGATGCGAAGTTGAAAATCGATGGCGTCGATATTGTCCGCGGTACTAACACAGTCACCGATGCCTTGCAGGGAGTCACTCTCACGCTGAACAGTCTTACTACCTCTGACATGACACTTGGCGTCACGGTGAATTCCGGGCAAATCCGGAGCAACCTCCAGAAGTTTCTCAGCGATTACAACACGGCGATCTCACATATCAAGTCGCAGACGGCCGTAGATCCTACGAATAATGTTCGCCAGATCTTTGCCGGGGATGCGACGATCCTGAGCTTACGGTTCAACCTGCAAACGGATGTGACGAAAGCCGTGACAGGCCTGGGAGCTGATCCGGCGGCGCTCTCTGATTTTGGCATCACAGCTGACAAGGACGGAGCTCTGAGTGTGTCGGATGCAGTGAAGTTCAATAATGCCACGACTACGGATATTTCGAAATTGGCCCAAGTCTTCGACTCCGCTGACGGCATTGCCACACGAATCAAGAACCGCCTGTCGGGTTTCGTTGCAACCGCCGGGCGATTGGACGCAACGAAAGACGGCGTCAGCGGACAACTGACGAGTCTCAACAAGCAGATCACGAAAGCGAATGAACGTATCACGATGCTGGTGACCAAATACCGGGATCAGTTTGCCCAGCTTCAGGCCGCCTACACCGCCGCGACCAACCAGCAGTCGATGATGACACAGTTGTATACCTCGCTTGGCTTGATATAGAAGTATAGACGACTAATTCATAGAGGTCAGACGATGGCAACGAGCGCAGTTTCATTGAGTCAAGTGTCCGCGGGATCGCGGTCCGGGGCGACAGGGCGGAGCCAATCTGGCGACGAGCAGGCGGCGAAACGCAAGATCCTCACCAAAGCAGAAATCGATAGTGCTCTGCGTGAGTTGAACACTGCAATGAGGTCACTCGGGACGAGTCTGTCCTTCTCAGTAGACGGTGTGACAAAGCAAACGGTTGTGACCGTTACTGACGCCCAAACGCATGAGGTCATACGTCAGATCCCGTCGGAGGACATGCTCAGGGTGTCGCAACGGATCACAGAACTCTTGGGGGTACTATTTGACAGGGCAGCATAGCACTGTGACAGAAACGCAGCAGGCAGGCGGGGTGGCAACTCGGGGGCCGGAGAACATAACCAGCGAATTGCTCTATGATCTGGATCAATTCCGGGTGGTGTCAGTTGAACTGAACCGGTTGCTGGAATCGGAAGACTACGGACGGGTGAAGATACTCCTGGAAACCCGCGGAGAAATCCTAAACCGACTAAGGGTATTGTCCCTCGAACGGAAGAGCGAGCTGAGGTTCGGTCAAGAAACGCTGCGACAGTGTCGAATGATCAGGGTTGATATTGAATCATCAGCATGTGAATTCAACAGAGTGAAATCCGAGAAGGAGGAAGAACTTCTCACACGGCTGCACCAACTCAACAAGCATCAATCGAACCAACTGTACAAAAAACAGGATTAGACCATGGACGTCACGAGAATAACAAAAGGTGGTCTTCCGATAGAGCCTTTGAAATCCAAAAAGGTGAAAGAAGAAGACAAACGCGAGGTCGGATCAAAAGAAGACCGGGTCGAGCTCTCGGACCAGGCAATCAGCCTCTTCACTGCGTCGCAAATGAAGAGATATGACGAGATCCAGCAGCGTGTCGACAGCGGGTACTATTTCCAGAGGGATGTATCGGAAAAAGTTGTCGATGCCATGCTGCGCGATCTCAAGATGCAGTAAGCAGAACCAAATAACGCTATCCACGGACGGAACCCAGCGTCAAAAGGAATTGACATGAAGACTGCAGAGTATCTCCTCGTACGAGGTAGTCATCTCAACGAACGGATTGTTGCCTTAAGCCAGTCGCTCGATTCCCAGCTGGCACCCCAGACCAAGCTGGTCCTCTCTTTTGATCTCTATTGCGTTCTATTGGAATACACTGTCCTGGTTGGTCAGCTGAACCTGACTGGCGCTCAGGTGGTAGAGGAACTCATTGCCCATGACGATCTGATTTTTGACACCGGAGTTCACAAATTGATCGTCTGTGTTGATTTCTTCAGCCCCGCAAATTCGGTTCAGATTTGCTAGTTCCTGCCTGATTTGGGGGAATTGAGCCACAGCGCGTGCTTCCCACATATCGCGGGCATTTCTTTCGCACCCCACCTTGATTTTCGACTGTCTTCCGTTATATTTGACCTATCGATTGGCTCGATACCCGACACCGGGCGCCTGAATCAATGTTGTGGATTCAATGACCTCCCAGAAGAAAATCACCGTGATCATCGCAGACGACCATACTCTCGTGAGAAGAGGATTGGTCACGCTCCTTTCGCTCAATAAAGATGTTGAGGTCATTGCAGAGGTGGGGGATGGGCGGGTTGCGATTGACATGACGATGGAAATGCAGCCCGATGTCGTGATGATGGATCTGAGCATGCCCAACTTGAGCGGGTTCGAAGCAATCCGCCAGATCAAGAGGAAGGCCCCGAAGGTCAAGATTCTCGTCCTGTCGGCATATGACAACGAGGAATACGTTCTCGAGACCATCCAAAGCGGTGCCGACGGATACATGTTGAAGGATACTTCCCCCGGCGAGCTGAATACGGCTCTGAAGACCGTCTCGAGTGGGAGGCCTTACTACAGCCCCGCAATCGCAAGAATCGCTGAGGAGGCAAAAACGGCCGCTGCGTCATCGTTCGGCGCCCGGGGGTCGAGCATTGCTGACCGCCTCACGGAGCGTGAGCGGGAGATTCTGCAGCTTATTGCCGAATCGCGCTCGCATCAGCAGATAGCGGAAATGCTGCACATAAGTGTCAGAACCGTGGATACGCACCGCAACAACATCATTCAGAAGCTCGGTCTTCACGATACCGCGAGCCTCGTGACATTCGCCATCAAGAACGGCATTATTATACTCCCGCGTTAGTTTTTCGTTCCATAGCACATTCCTCTCGTTTTGATCCCCGGTCTCGCCTGGCAGTTCGTTGTATCCCTGCCCCACCGAAACCATTAAAAAGCCCTCTGGCCAAAAATACGCCATATAGCGTATTGTGGCCAAGTGGCTAATATTGTTAATTAGTCGGCGTCCAAAATCATGGAATTCCCCAGTTGCTGAGCACTCTCAAACATCCCCATGCCCAATCCTAACGAGGCGGTTCCGCAGGCCTCTCAGGCCGGAACCACCAAGCTCACCATTCTCCTCGTCGATGACGTTCCCGAAAATCTCGAATTGCTCGAGGATGTACTCCAGGAGAATGGTTTTGGAACCATGACCGCGTCAAGCGGCCAGGAAGCTCTCGAACAACTCAGGCAGCATGAAGTTCACCTGGTTGTGTCCGACGCGATGATGCCGAAAATGGACGGACTGGAACTCTGCACGTTCGTCAGAAAAGACCAGCGCACGGCATCGATCCCCTTCATCATTTACACCGGCGACTATCTCGACAAAGAAGACGAAGAACTTGCGCGCAGCATTGGGGTTGATCGGTACGTCGAGAAGATGGGGGGCGTTGACGTTCTCGTCGATGTCGTGAAGGGAATTGTCCGCGAGCGATACGGGTACGACACTGGGGGCAGCACGCTCGAGTCACAGCACCTCGATGACCACATCTTCCTCGAGAAACATCACGCGATCGTCGTAAAGAAGCTGGAACAGAAAATGAACGAGCTGGAGATGTTCGCGCAGACACTCTCGCGTAAGAATCGGGAGCTGCAGATTTCCGAAGCACGGTACCGCGGCCTGTTCGAACAGGCGAGTGTCGCCATCTATGTGCTGATGAGCGACACGGACAAAGTTGTGGACGTTAACAAAGAGGGGCTTGATCTGCTCGGGTACACAAGAGACGAGCTCATTGCCATGTCGAGTTTTCCGTTCGAGGCGTCCGAGCTCGCAACGCTCAGCACCCTCCGCAACCCGGACGGGTATTTTGGCGAAGCGATGCTGAAAGACAAAGACGGAGCCAGGCTCCACGTGGAGATTTCGGCGGGACCGTTTGTGCGGGGCGTAGACAGCAAGGTGCTCATGTTCGTCAGGGACGTGACAGAGCAGAAGAAGATCAGAGAAAAACTGATGCTGGCCGAAAAGATGTCGTTGATGGGAACGCTGGCCTCCGGAATCGCTCACGAGATTCGTAACCCTCTCGCAGCAGTCAGCCTGAACCTTCAGTACCTGCAGGAGAAAACCCAGGAAGGGACTCCCGTGCAGGGGGCTGTGCTGACAGCGCTCGAAGGGGCAAAGCGCATCGAAAAGGTTATCGACAACACGCTGGGTCTCGCGCGCATGACTCCGCCGAAGATCAGGGAAGAGTCTGTCAACGATATCGTGGATCAGGCACTCACGTTTGTGAAGCTGAATGTCCAGCAGAAAGGGCTTGAGTTGGTCACGGTGCTGGGAGAGGAACTGCCTTTTGTGCACGTCGATAGTCGTCAGATCCAGCAGGTGCTCATCAACCTGATTCAAAATGCGGTCGATGCCTGTCCCCAGGGGAGCGCGATTACGCTCAAGACATATTGCATCGAAGAGACACTCCAGCTTGTGGAGGGAGTGCCGGCTGAGCGGAGCGTGGTATTGTCGATTCGGGATACAGGAATCGGGATTCCGCCGGAGAGAATGGCAGACCTTTTTGAGCCGCTCAGGACCACGAAGCCCGGTGGCACGGGGTTGGGGCTTGCACTTTCGAAACGCATACTCGATCGGCATAACGCAGAAATTCGAATTGAATCCGCAGAGGGGGGTGGGACAATGGTTCGTCTAATTTTCCCGACGCAAATACACATTGAAAGGTGACGCAGACATGGCAAAAGGAAAAATTCTTGTCGTTGAAGATGAGGACATCCTCGCACAGACTCTTGACAGGCTCCTTACGGATGAAGGATATCAGGTCAGCGTCTGTCTCGAAGGAGAGAAAGCGCTTTCCGTGCTTTCCCAGACGAATCCTGACATCGTAATGTCAGACATCTATCTGGGCGAGCAAAACGGATTGCGGCTTCTCAAACAGATGCGGGAGCAGGGGATGGATATGCCGGTCATCATGATGACGGCCTTTGCCGACATCTCGCTGGCAGTTCAGGCGATGAAGGATGGGGCGTCTGATTTCATTACCAAGCCCCTCGATTTCAAACACCTCTGCATCGTTGTGGAAAAAACGATGAAGCAATCAATGCTGCAGAGGAAAGTGCGGATCCTCGAGGAGGAACTCGGAACAGAGCGGTCGCGCCATGGCATTGTCGGCAACAGCCTCATTATCCGCCGGCTGCTCCAGACCGCGGAGCGCCTGTCCCAGGGGGAGCAAACAACTGTCCTTCTCGAAGGGGAGAGCGGAACGGGCAAAGAGCTGTTTGCACGGTATGTCGCGCAGAAGAGCTTGCGTGCGGACAAGCCATTCATCACGATCAACTGCGGAGCGATACCGAAAGATCTGGCCGAGAGCGAGTTCTTTGGCTACGAGAAAGGCGCGTTCACCGGGGCGACCGAGAGGATGAAGCAGGGGCGATTCGAGCTCGCCAACGGAGGGACCATATTGCTGGACGAGATCGGCGAACTCTCTCTCGACATGCAGGTGAAGCTCCTGCGCGTCCTCGACGAGCACAAGTACTACCGTCTCGGCGGCACGAAGGAGATCTCCGTCGATGTCCGTGTGATTGCCGCGACCAATCGCAACCTCGTGAAGGAAGTCGAGGCGGGACGATTCAGAGAAGATCTGTATTATCGTCTCAACGTTGCCGTGCTGAAGATCCCGCCGCTGCGCGAACGCAAAGACGACATCGCGCCGCTGGCATATACGTTCCTGCAGGAGTTTTCCAAGAAGTTCGGAAAGCCGGCTCCCAAAGTCTCGCAGGAGGCCATTCAGTTTCTCGAACAGAACCCCTGGAAGGGAAACGTTCGGGAGCTCAAGAATGCTCTGGAGCGCGTTATGCTCCTGTGCGACGCTCCCTTGCTTGGTCCGGAGCAGTTCGTGTTTCTTCGCGTCGGAGGTAAGGCGTCGTTCGCGCCCGTGGGATTCGAGGATCACCAGTTCGCCCTCCAGATTCCGGGTTCGGGGATTGCAATGAAAGAGGTTCTCCGTGAGCTGATCCTGAAGACGCTGGCCATCACGAGCGGTAATCAGGTCCAGGCCGCAAAGATCCTTGGCATTACGAGATCGAAACTCAGATATCGGATGGAACAGTTGAGCATCGAACCTGAACAGCGCAGCTACAAAATCAGTGCGTAGCATCCCACCTCGAATGGAGACCAGTGGCTCTTTGGAGCAGCTGGGAGCGGGGCGACAGACACCCGAACAGTTGCATCATCTCACGAGTAATTGTCACGATGGAGATCATGACGAGTATTATCCAGTCAACACTTGACGAAGCAGGCAAACCTGAGCTCCAGCGAATGAAGCGCATTCTGGTGGTTGCACAAGACAGCGCTGCAGCGATCAACATTCGCGGGAAACTCCTCGGATTGGGATATGAGAGCCTGAGCGAAGCGTCGGCGGGGGAAGAGGCCGTTGAATTGGCAGCCCGTTTGAAGCCTGATCTCGTCCTGATGGATGTGGTGCTTAATGGCTCCATGGACGGCATCGAGGCAGCAGAGCAGATCGGGAAACGTTATCGCATCCCTGTGGTGTTTCTTGCGGCCTTCTCCGATGACGAGACTTTCCGACGGGCCAAGCTGACAGAACCATTCGGATTTGTCACTAAGCCATTCGATGAACGGGAGCTCCACACGGTGATTGAAATGGCGCTGTACAGGCATTCGATGGAACTGGCGCTTCGCATTTCCGAACAGAAGTTCTTCAAAGCCTTTCGTACGAGTCCGGATTCTATCAATATCAATCGGTTGGAAGACGGAGTGTTTCTCGATACCAACGATGGATTCACGCATATCACCGGGTACGCCCGGAACGATGTCCTCGGCCGCTCTTCACTGGAGATTGACCTCTGGGTCGATCTCCGGAGTAGACGAACACTTGTTGAGAGTCTCAAGAAACACGGAGCGGTGGAGAACCTGGAGGCGGACTTCAGGATGAAGGACGGACGGATTACTACTGGCTTGATTTCAGCAACGATCATCGAGCTGGACGGCCAGCAGTGCATACTTTCGATTACGCGTGATATCTCTGACCGCAAACGGGCAGAGTCCGATTTGCGCGCAAGTGAGGAGCGATACAAGGAGTTCTTTGAGCAGGACCTGACCGGCTACTTCATCGCGACAGTCGGAGGGACAATCCTTGACTGCAACCGGGCTTTCGCGAGGATCTTTGGTTGTGCGTCTGTGGAGGATGCGAAAAAGGCCAATTTGTTCGACTCGCACCGGGACGCTGAAGCATGGAGCAATCATCACACGTTGCTTCTGCGTGCAAAGAAGCTTGAGAATATCGAAGTTGAGGCACGCCGCGTCGATGGACGACCCCTGTTCCTGAACGAAAACCTGATCGGCATGTTCGATGATCAGGGTGAGATGACACATGTGCGGGGCTACATTATCGATAACACCGAACGGAAAATGCTCGAACAGACGCTGGTTCATGCACAAAAAATGGATTGTGTCGGTACGCTTGCGAGCGGTATAGCTCACGATTTCAACAACGTCCTCAACAACATCCTCGGATTCTCTCATCAGCTGAAAAAGCACGTCGCAGACCCGGCGAGAGTGATGAAGTACTCGGAGTCGATAGAAAAATCTGCTGCCCGGGGAGCAGGTCTCTCAAGACAACTCATGTCGTTCGTGAGGAAGCAGAATCGGGAGAACTCAATTGTAAACGTCGAAGAGATCATTGACGAGGTGATCGATCTTGCTTCAGAGACGTTTCCAAGGACCATTGCGATGCGCAAGAACGTCGAACCGATCTTGTTGCGGGTGTCCGGTGATCGCGGCGAACTGTACCAGGCGCTCCTGAATCTCTGTTTGAATGCCCGGGATGCGATCGCCGAACGAGTCGAGCCGTCAGCTGACCACAGGATCATGATCTCAGCATCGGGCAGGATGGCAGGCGAGCAGCATGTGCCAGGCTCTCCGAGCGGGCAAGTAATGGAGCATCCATTCTGGGTCGAGATCGCGGTGTCCGATACCGGTGCGGGTATCCCTGAACATATCCGCAGCAAGGTGTTCGATCCTTTCTTCACGACAAAGGAAATGGGGAAGGGGACCGGATTGGGTCTCTCGGTTGTCTACAATATCGTGAAGAGCCATGGCGGATCTGTCACCGTGGAAAGTGAACACGGGAAAGGAACCACAATCCGTGTCCTCCTCCCGGCGGTTGCGGCAGAGCCGATAGCGCTGGAATCTCATGGGGAAGTGTCACTCAGGTCAGCAAACAATGAGCTGATCCTGCTCGTTGACGATGAAGAACTGATGCGGGATCTTGGGCGGGAAGTGCTCGAGGATGCCGGATATCGTGTGGTGATCGCAACAAATGGTCAACACGCGATCGATCTGTACCGGAGCGCATGGCGCGAGATCTCGCTTGTTGTTCTCGATTTCATTATGCCCGACATGAATGGGGGGCAGGTGTTTGCTCAGCTGAAAAGCATCAACCCCGGCTTGAGAGCGTTCTTCTGCACAGGGTATGCCGAGGATGAAACAATCGTAGCCCTGATCGAACGTCATGGCCTGCGGGCGATCGAAAAGCCATTCAAACCCGTGCGCCTCCTGGAGCTCATCAGAGAAATGCTGACGGCGAAAGCCCCTTCCTGACGAGGCCCGAAGCGTGGACATCAGAATGCCTTGAATCCATAAGACATTGTTTCTCCGCATAGTATTCTTTCTCAGGTGCATCACATGAAAGCAGATCATAGCAATCCCGCCACACCGGGCACATCTGTTCCGGCGCAGAGCAGCGATGTGGCGGATCAATCCCGCATCATCGAAGGGTTACAGCGGGAGTTGGCCGATTATCGGAAGCGGGAGCTTCTGCATCGGACAAGTCATGAAAAACTCGAAGCGGAGGTCCGAATCTGGTCGCGGGCCGTCGAGCAAAGTCCGGTCTCCATCGTGATCACCGACATCACAGGGAGAATTGAGTATGTCAATCCACGATTTACTCAGGCCTCCGGCTATACTCTTTCGGAGGTGGTCGGGCGGAATCCAAGAATTCTGAAATCGGGCAACCTTCCGGAAGCGACATATAAGCAGCTGTGGGAGTCGATCACGTCCGGCGTCGAATGGAGGGGGGAACTTCTCAACAAGACAAAAAGCGGCGATACGTTTTGGGAGTTTGTCACAATCAGCCCGCTGCGCGAGGCTTCCGGCCAGATTACGCATTTCCTGGGCATCAAAGAGGACATCACAAAGCGGAAACGCATCGATGAGGCTTTGCGGATCTCGGAAGAAAACCTCCGGGTAATCTTCAACAGCGTCTACGACGCAATCTTCATCCATGAATTGAATGGCACGGTCATCGATGTCAATGAAAAAGGGCTTCGGATGTTCGGTGTCACGAAGGATCAGGCCCTGACCTTGTCGATGAAAGACGACCTTTCAAGCAAGGAGAATGTGCTTGAAGACCTGCCGAACTATTGGAAGAAGGCGGTCCTGGGTGACACTCAGTTCTTTGAATGGAAGGCGAGGCGGCCGGCCGACGATGTCACGTTCGATGTGGAAATATTCCTTCGCCGTCTCACGCTGCGCGGAAGGGAGGCGATTTTGGCTGCGGTGCGCGATGTGACGGACAGAAAGCGGATGCAGCAGCAGTTGTTCAGGGCGCAGCGCATTGACAGCATTTCGACGGTGGTGGGGAGCATTGCTCACGAATTCAACAATACGTTGAACAACGTCCTGGGCTTCTCGAACCTGATCAGAAAATACATTCAGGATCAGACGAAGGTCGCAAAGTACAGCGCGGCAATCGAGCAGTCGGTCATGCGCAGTGCAGACCTCGGCAACAGGCTTCTCGCATTTGCCCGCGAATCGAAGAAAGAGAGCGCCCCGATTGACGTCGGAAGCCTGATCAGCGAATTGATCGTGATGTCCGAGAAGACGCTCGGCCCGTCGATTACGATCGAGAAGAAAATCGAGCCTCAGCTCATGCGTGTCGTCGGTGACAGCCATGAACTTTCGCAGGCCCTCCTGAATCTGCTGGTCAATGCAAAAGAGGCGATTGCGGCCAGGGAGGACCCGAAGAGCCCGGGGAGCATTTTCGTCGCCGCCGATAACAGCGTGGTTTCCGAAAATCTCGCCCCCAAACTCATGCTGCCGGCTGGCTCGCCGTGCATCGTTCTCAGGATATCGGACAACGGAACCGGAATTCCTGAAGATATTCTCGAACGGATTTTCGACCCGTTCTTCACGACAAAAGAACGCGGGCGCGGAGCCGGACTGGGGCTGTCCATCGTATTCTCGACGGTCAGGAGCCATCGCGGCACGATCACCGTCGACAGCGAAGTCGGCAGAGGCGCTACCTTCCAAATCTATATTCCGGCGCTCGATCCAAAGAAGATCCAGGATGATCGGATCGAGGGCCTCTTGAAATCGAAGAAAGGCGTTGAAACCATCCTGCTCGTTGATGACGAAGCCGCGATGAGGGAAATCGGCACCGACATACTTGAAGGGAGCGGCTTCAAGGTGCTGACCGCTTCCGATGGTCTCGAAGCAGTCGATATTTACCGGAAGAAATCGAAGGAAATCTCCCTCGTCATCCTTGACCTCGTGATGCCGAAGATGGACGGCGGTCAGACGTTCCTGGAGCTCAAGAAGATCAACCCGAAGGTCAAATCGATTTTCTGCACAGGCTTTGCCTCCGATGCGATCATCACGCAGCTCCTTGCAGAAGAGAATATCCCTGCTGTGCAGAAGCCGTTCCGACAGGAGGAATTCCTGCACATCGTACAGGAGACGTTGAGCGGTGTCGGAGTGTAATGCGGCGCCAGTTCTACACGGAGAGCATGTCGATGCGAACCATATGCGATTGCACGAATTATGACTAACTCGCACACCTTACTGCAATTGATCTTTCCTCCGCGCCTCGCCGATGATGAATCGGGCCGAAGGACAAGAATCGTCTACGCGGTGTCGTTTGCCACACTGCTCGGTTTGGGGGTGTTGTTCATGTATCGGGTGCTCACCGGCGAGTTGCTGCTGTGGGTTCCTATCGTCTGCGGATGCATCACGTGTATGACTGTCATTATGTTGGCACGCAAAGGGTTGGTCGATTGGGCGGCCAGTCTTCTGTGTTGGTCGCTCTTAAGTCTTCTAAACTATCTGGCCTGGACCAGCAACGGCATCACAGATTCCGCGCTGCTTGCCGCCCCGGGGGTTTTGGTGTGTGCTGGTCTGGTATTGAAACGGAGATACTTTTACACGTTCACGGGTACGTGGCTTGCGTCGATCGCCGTCCTCGGCTACCTTCAATTGAAAGGGGTGATTCAGGTTGTTGTGCTGGATCATCTTGGCTATTCGGACATTCTCGATATCATGGTGGTGTTCGGAATCACGGCGGTCACGGTCCGGCTGCTCGCCGATAGCATGATCTCGAATCTGGGCCGCGCGCAGAAGAACGGACGGGACCTTCGGAATCAGGCCGATCAGTTGAGGGAGTCGGAAGAGCGTTACCGGACTCTGTTCGAAGGAGCGAACGACGCAATTCTGATCCTGAACGAACATGGGTTCGTAGAATGCAATTCCATGGCGCTCACCGTATTCGGATGCCGGGACCGGTCTGAGCTCATTGGCAAGGGCCCATGGGATTTCAGCCCTCCCCAACAACCGGACGGGAGCGATTCAAAAGACAAAGCCCAGCTCATCGTACGTGACGTTCTGAAGGGGAACAACCAGCGCTCGAACTGGAAGCACTTCCGGAAGGGTGGAACGATCTTCGATGCCGAGGTGTCTCTCAGCCGTCTCGAACAGGGTAGGGAGGAATTTGCACAGGCTATTGTCCGGGATGTTACAGAAAGGAGCGCGGCAGAAAATGCGCTTAGGAGGAGCGATGAGCGATACCGGCTGTTATTCAATTCGATACAGGACGGCGTTTTTGTTCATGGCCTGATGAAAGACGGTTTGCCGGGCCGCTTTCTGGAAGCAAATGAAGCCGCGTGCAGGCGTCTTGGCTACTCACGAGAAGAGTTGCTGAAGCTGAGCCCGATTGACATCGATGCCCCCGACACTGTGAGCAGCGTGCCCGACGCCATGGGAAAAGTGGTTCGGGACGGGAGTGCAACATGGGAGGGAGCGCATATAGCCAAGGATGGCCTCCGAATTCCGGTGGAGATCAGCAATACCCTCTTCACACTTGAAGGCAAGCCGACAATTCTCGCCACAGTCAAAGACATCACAGAACGCAAGGTCGTCGGAAACGCGCTTCGGGAGAGCGAAGAAAAGTTCCGAACGATCGTCGAGACAACAAGCGAATGGATTTGGGGGCTGAGCAAGGATGGTGTTCACACCTACAGCAATCCCGCAGTCGAGTCAATTCTGGGATATCGGCCCGCGGACATTATTGGCGTGGCTGCCAGCACGATGATGCATACTGATGACTGGGAGAAGATCGGGCGGCTGCTTCCCGAGTGTATCCGGGAGCGAAAGGGGTGGCGTGACCTCGTTGTCCGATGGCGCCACAAAAACGGGTCGTTCAGGTACCTTGAGAGCAATGCGACGCCGGTTATCAATCAGCGGGGCGAAGTCATCGGTTTCCGCGGAGCCGATCGCGACATCACAGATCGGAAGCAGATGGAAGATAGGCTGCGCATGTCGGAAGAGTATTATCGCACACTTGTCGAAACATCGCCGGACGCCATCATCATTATCGATCCCAACGGCTATATCTCCTTTGTTTCACCACGTGCATACGAGTTGTTCGGTGTCCCCCCGGGAAATCCTGCAATCGGGTCTTCCTTTCTCGACTGGATCCCTCCTCAAGGACGAAGGGCGGCGTCATCCCTGCTGCGGAAATCACTCTCCGGCGAAATGAAATTGGCTGCACTCGAAATCGCAGCGCTGCGTCACGATCAATCGACATTTTGGGCTGAGGTGAGCTCTTCAGCCCTGATGAGCAGCAAAGGTGAGGCCCGGGGGCTGCTATTAGTCTGCCGTGATATCTCGGCTCGAAGGGAAACAGAGCAGGCTCTGCTTCAGGCACAACGGACTGAGAGTATCGCAGTTCTGGCGGGGGGAATAGCACACGACTTTAACAATCTGCTGCAGGCAATTCTGGGACAGGCCCATCTTGCCTTGAGCAAACTCCCGGGTGGAAGTGCCGGAAGGGGGAATATTGAGAAGGCGGAAAAAGCGGCAGAACGGGCCGCTGAGTTGACGCGGCAGCTCCTCGCATACTCCGGGCAAGGAAAACTCACCATGCGTCCCACCGATATCAATTTGATGGTGAGGGATAACAAACACCTCCTTGAGTCTGCCATTCCCCGGAATATAGCCCTTGAATTGAGTCTCTCAGAACAATCGCTCTATGTCAATGGGGATGGCGCGCAGATTCAGCAGGTTCTCATGAATCTTGTCATCAATGCCGCTGAAGCATACGAAGGACGAAACGGATCTATCCGGCTAAAGACTTCCCTGCGCACGATCGGCGGAGAGGATGTCGGGCGATGGACACGGGCTGGCGCTGAAATTGATCCGGGTGTCTACGCGGAGTTTGAGATCACCGACAAGGGGTGCGGAATGGATCAAGAAACGGCGGCGAAGGTATTCGATCCATTTTTCAGCACAAAATTCACAGGAAGAGGACTCGGCCTCGCAGCAGTTCTCGGTATTGTACGCGGACATAGGGGGGCATTACAGGTGGAGAGCACAAAAGGGATCGGAACCACGTTTCGGGCAGCATTCCCACAAACGGAGCAAAGCATGCAATCAGATCAACGCCAGGCGCCGGAATCAGAGCCTGCATTCGGCAAGACTGTTCTTCTCATCGATGATGAGGAAGTCGTACGAGATGTCTTCGCCGAGACGTTGACCGACGTCGGTTGGAATGTTCTGACCGCAGCCGACGGCGAATCCGGTCTCCGGATCTTCAAGGACAATCAAACGCACATAGCCCTTATTGTTCTCGACCTCTCCATGCCGGTGATGGACGGAGCTGAGACTTTCCGGCGATTGAAAGCCATAGATTCCTCGGTAAAGGTCGTGCTTTCGTCCGGTTACGGTGAGGAGGAAGCGATCGGGCGGTTTGAGGGACTCGGTTTGTCGGGGTTTCTCCAGAAACCGTATCGATGGAACATGCTCAAAGAGACCCTCGACTCCTATCTTGGCTGATGGGCGGGCAGGCAAGCCCTCATGCGAGCCCCGTCCCGTCAATGATGTCGCGGAAAGTTGGAAAGCGAATCGCGCCCAGTACCAATACCATCCACTCAAGCGGGCTGTTGAAAAACCAACCGCAAAGGCCGCCAAGAAGAAAAATGAGCAGTGATTCTGTTACAAAGACAATGGCTTTGCGTCTCTCTGCGGTCTTGGCGGTTTGATTCTGTCAATTGAAATATGAATTTCAACGACCTGCTCAGACGAAGACTCGTCATTTGCCACAAAGGCTTTAAGGCACAAAGATGAAGGCAGCAGAAGATTGAAGTTTTCATACTCGTTGGTGTGTTCTGCGCCAGAGGGCCATGAGCCTCTGGCTCAGCGCCTAGGTGGCGGAACTTTCCGACCGGCTGTCTAGTTAGTTGCACAAGCCTCCCCATTCTCCACAAACTTTCGTTCCACGCTGATCTCGGCCGCATTTGTTCAGATGGCTGATGTTAGCCATCGCTCCTCCCTCCTCAAACCACTCTCACATCGCCGAATACCATTTTTCCCCAAAAACGGTGCGTCCTGCACAACTATGCCATTGGCACGGGCTTTGACGAGATTCACATCAAGGATTTTCTCGTTGAACAACCGGTAGTGTGATCGATGAAAAGAAGCATGCTGTTCCAGGGCAATTTCAAACGCTGCACGATGTGCGGTACCGAATGGCCCACCAAAGATGATTTTCTCGATGACAGGCACATTCATCTGAATGGTTATCAATGGAACCGGAAGAAGCTTCGCTCGGGAGAAGGGTTCGCGGGATTGCTGATCTTCACACACAGGAAAGACCAATGCGGCACCTCGCTGGCAATTGAGGCTACGAAATTCAAAACGGAAGCATTTTTGGAGGAGACCAATGAGTTCGCAATTCACACACATACACCAACACGCCGGCAACGGCCCTAATCACGGAGGATACCATGTATACCGAATCTCTGTTTCCCGAAGACCTGGTTGAATTGGGGGAAGAGGAAGAGCAATGTCCCGAATGCGGACACATCTGGATCGACGACGAACAAAATCACTACCACGACTGCCGGTACTTTCTTCTGAGCGATGAAGACGAAGATGACGATCTCTTTGGAAGTGAGGAAGAAGCACATACGGATATGAAATCGTGGCAATACAGGCCGGCCGCCTAAATCATCCGGTTCGTGATGTCAGGGATCAGCAGAAGTCGGCCTGGGGTTACCTGCCTGGCCAAGAACAGGGGGCATTATTCGAGACGCTGATGCCCACCGTGATCCGGAAAGACGATTTCAGCCTCGCAACGTCCAGGTCATTGAAGTCAAGAACGTGCAGCAAGCGTATTGTCCAATCTTCGGCTAACGAGGTCTGAATGACATGGAAGAATGAATACAACGTTGATGTTAGTCTCCTGGATCAGCAACATAAAAAGCTGTTCGGACTCATTGAAGAGCTCCGCCTGAATCTGGTCGAAAGAACGCAGTATCGCAATCTCGACGACGTTGTAGCGGCGCTGGGTCAGTATGCCGAGGCACACTTTCTTTCGGAAGAACGATTGATGCATCAGTCCGGATATCCGGATTATGCGAACCACAAGCTTGCACACGAATCCATGATCGGCAGGATCCAGCAATATCAGCGCGAGGTGAATCACGGCAACTCGTCGGTTGCAGAAGAACTGCACGCGTACCTCATCTCGTGGTGGTCCAACCATATTCTGGGAATTGATAGGAGATACTGCAGCCACTTCGCAAGCAAAGGCATACGCTAGTCTCTCGTACCAGCCTCAATCAAACGCTCTCCTTCTGCTCCTCGCATCCATTAAGCAATTGGTCAATAGTAGCCATCAATTGCAGTCAGCCATTCCTGACGGATTGCCGGCCCGCTTCGAAATGTTTCACTTTCCTTCGACTTCTGGAGAATCACCACAAGCAGGATGGAATGCCATGTTGCGGCACGGACTTTGACGAGGGACATGTTCCAGAATCGATCACCGACCAATCAGTTTTGCAATACGCAGTGCAAATACACCTAAACCCACACCATTCATGTTTGTAAGGAGGCACGTATGAGAAAATTACTTGCATTCGTTCTTATGGCACTCGTGGTCGTCGGCACGACCACCGCTCGTCAGAAGAAGGGAACGTCAGCTGAGGCAGAAGCTCTCGTGAAAAAGGCCATTGCGTTCGTAAAAGCCAACGGGAAAGACAAGGCGTTTGCAGAATTCAGCGATCCCAAAGGAAAGTTCGTCGTCGGTGATCTTTATGTATTTGTGTACGACCTTACCGGCAAGTGCGTTGCACACGGCGGCAACCAGAAGATGATTGGGAAAGATCTCATTGAGATGAAGGATGCTGACGGCAAGTCTTTCGTGAAAGAGCGGGTTGAGATTGCAAAGACGAAGGGGAGCGGCTGGCAGAACTACAAGTGGAACAACCCCACCACGAGCAAGATTGAAGACAAGACAGCCTACATTGAAAAGACCGATGACGTGATCATCGGATGCGGAGCATACAAGCAGTAAGCGCACACTCGGCGGCCGGGTGCAGCAATTGCCCGGCCGCTGTCTCATTACCAGAAAAGAATGGAGGATGAATGAAAAAGCTGATCGGGAACCTCAAGCTGTCAAGGAAGCTTCTGGTCGCGCCGACGCTTGTGATGACCTTTCTCGTTGCGATTGGTTTGACGGCTCTTGTTGGTATGCAAAGCCTGAAATCTGCCATTGGAGATATCTTCAATAATCGTTTCAAAACGTACGAGGAAGTGACGAGGATTTCTGAAACGACGGCTGATGCGCACGGCAATTTATACAAGCTGATCACGTGGGCGAGAGCAAACTACGAGTCCGGCAGGCTTGAAGCGCTTGGCAAAACTCAGATCACGAGAGTGGATGAATCCATCGCAGCGTTGACGAAGATGGTGGCGCTGGCGACGGATGAGGAGACAAAGAAGCGGTACCAGCAGGCGGCTGATCAGGCTGCGGACTACCGCAAGTCCGCTTTCACCGTGGTTGACTTTGCAACTGTTGAGCTGAACACTGCGACGGTGTCCATGGGGACGGCGGAGGACAAATTCAACGTCCTGGCCGCTACGCTCCGCCAGGTGAAAGATCGTGAGCAAAAGCTGAGTAGTGAGAGCTACGAGGGGGCTCTCAGCACCTATTCTCGCGTGGTAACACTCTTCCTCATCATGGTTGCAGCTGCTGCCGCGCTCTCGATCATCGTGACTCTCTTTGTCAATTCTTTCATCCTGGGCCCGGTCCGATCGATGACGGAAGTAATCAATCGGCTCGCTATGGGTGACCTGACGAGAGATGTCCCGGTTGATTCAAAGGACGAGATCGGTGAAATGGGGCGAAGCTTCAACGCGATGGTGGCAAACCTGCGGGAGATGATAGGCAGAATTACCGCGGCAACGAACACGATGGCCGGCGCGAGCACGGAGATCAGTTCCAGCACCGAGCAGATGGCTGCAGGGGCTCACGAACAGACATCGCAGGCGGGAGAAGTCGCAAGCGCAGTGGAGGAAATGGCGAAAACCATCATCGAGAACTCGCGGAATGCGACGCATACTGCGGAAACAGCAAAGCAGGCGAAGCAAGCCGCCGAAAAGGGAGGCGTCGTTGTCCAGGAGTCGGTCGATGGTATGCAGCGCATAGCAGAGGTCGTGAGGAAATCTGCCGGGACAGTTAAAGAACTGGGAAAATCAAGTGACCAGATCGGCGAGATCATCGGGGTCATCGACGATATCGCAGATCAGACAAATCTCCTTGCCTTGAACGCTGCCATCGAAGCGGCGCGGGCTGGCGAGCAGGGGCGGGGTTTCGCCGTGGTGGCGGACGAGGTTCGCAAACTGGCCGAACGCACGACGAAGGCGACAAAAGAGATCGCTCAGATGATCAAACAGATCCAGGCGGACACGCAGGGGGCTGTCTCTGCGATGGATGCCGGGACTCGTGAGGTGGAAGCGGGAATACAGCTCGCTGACAAGGCTGCATCCTCCCTTGGCGAAATCGTTCAGATAAGTCAGCAGGTCACGGACATGGTGACACAAATAGCAGCAGCGAGTGAGCAGCAATCGACCGCCAGCGAGCAAATCAGCAAGAATGTCGAAGGAATCAGCGCGGTCACGAACCAGACGGCATCGGGTACACAACAGATTGCGAAGGCGGCAGAGGATCTCAATCGTTTGACCGAAAATCTCCATCAGCTTGTGTCTCAATTTCAGCTGGGAGATCACGAGGAAAAGCGCCGTCCGGCAGCCGCTGGGACATCATCGCCGGCCAGGCAGTCTTACGCATCGCCGCACATCCAGTACGATGCTGCGTCGTTTGCCGAGGCAGTTTCATAACTGAGAGATTGACATAAACCAATAATTGCGAAAGTGAGGATCAGATGAAAAAAGCCCTTCTATTGTGCTGCGTTTGTTTCGCAGCGCTCGTAGGCGTATCAGCCCAGGACAAACCCGTGGAGGCCAAGAAGCCGGCGGAAAACGCAGCTGCTCCAAAACCGGCAGCGGGAATCGTGCCGACGTTCGGCGCCCAATTCTTCGGAAACTACACCTATGTCATCAATGGGACAGATGGAAAGGACTACAACAAGTTCGACATGGAACGCGTCTATTTCACCATGAAGAGCCAAATTGCGGACGATTGGAAGTTTCAGATAACGACCGATATCTACCGCAACGCAGCTGCGGGTTCGTACTATGCCGGGTTGGCGGTGCGTTTGAAGTTCGCATACCTGGATTATGCTCCTCTGCAGGGATTGTCGGTGAAGTTCGGTATGATTCCCGGCGTTTGGAACAGCACGGAAGAGACAGCGTGGCGGTACCGTGGAATCGAGAAAACGATCAGTGATAAGAACGGATATTTCTCGACTGCTGACGTTGGCTTGTCTGCAACCTATGCCCTTCCCAGTAAGCTCGGTGAAGTCGCGGCCTACATGGTGAACGGAGACGGGTTCAGCGCTGTTGAAGCCAATCGATTCAAGGACTATTCGGTCAGGGCAACTCTCACCCCCTTCGGATCTGTCGAATTGCTCAAGAGCTTTGCAGTGAGTGGAGTGGCCTCATTTGGTGCAGGAGGTACAACGCGAGCACTGCAACGGGACCGTTACGGTGCACTCGTGGGGTATTCCTATTCCATTTTCTCACTCGGCGCTGAGTATCTTGTCCGGAAAGATGCTCCAACCAATCCCGACACAGTCAGGACGGGCAATGTCTATTCGTTGATCGGTGAGATCAAAGCTCCGTTTGCCGACCTCCAGTCGAAACTGTCGCTCGTCGTCCGGTTTGATGGCATTGAACCGAACGTGGACAAAGGCGGGGATCAGACTCATTACCTGATCGCCGGGCTTGTCTGGAAAGTGACCGACAAACTCACGCTGGCACTCGACAACCAGATCCTGTTTTGTGAAACAAATTCGCTCAAACGTGCCCCTGACAACGTATTGCTCGATACCGACAGGCGGTGGTTCTTGCATACCATTCTGAATTTCTAACGCGAAGAACATCACAGGCCTAGCCGAAGAGAAGGGTACGGTCTGCGGACGCTCGAGCCTGGAGCGTACCCCTCTTTTACATAGGTTTCTTCAGGAGGACAAATGCAGTGGTTCTATGATTTGAGCATCGCCAAAAAGGTGATTGGGTGTTTCATGATTGTCGCTGTCATCGCTGCGGCAAACGGCTATCAAGGAATCACCAGCCTGCAAAAGGTGGGAGCCGCTGACCTCAAGCTCTATGAGGAAATGACGCTCCCACTCGCAAACTGCGAAGGGATCTCAACCAACTTTCACCGGTTACGATCGGATTTGTTCACGATTCTGCTTGCAACGGACCCGCAGCGGATAGCCGAATCCGCGAGCAAGATCTCCGACAGGAGGGCAGATATCGAAATGAATGTCCTGGAGCTCAATGCGAAGTTAAACACGGGAGCGGACAGGCAGTTGATGGAACAGTTCAATGTGTCACGCAAGCAGTTCTATGGATTGGTTGAACAGGTCATCGAATTGGCCAAGTCGAACCAAAGAGAACAGGCTATTGCATTGACCAACGGGGAAACCGACAAAGCGCGCAAGGTCGTCCAAGAACAGATCACCCAATTCGTGAAGTTGCAGAAGGATGAGGCGAAGCAGACGTCTGGGGAAAATCAAGCGACGGAAAACGCTTCAGTGATGGTGCAGTTAATCCTGGTGTCCGTTGGTGTTGCAGCTGCAATCGTGCTTGGCTTGTTCGTTGCCCGAATACTTAGCAAGCAAATACAAGAACTGGTAGGCAAGGTTGAGGCGATGGCGAGAGGCGACCTGAGTGTGACACTCACGCAGCATTCCCAGGATGAAATCGGACAGTTGACGGGAGCATTCAGCGAAATGGTGAAGAGCATTCGAGGCATACTTATTCAGGTGGCGGAGTCGTCGTCCGCTGTCGCAAGCGCCAGCAGCGAGATCTCAAGCAGCACAGAACAGATGGCCGCCGGTGCTCAGGAGCAAACGAGCCAGGCAGGAGAAGTTGCGAGTGCGGTCGAAGAGATGACTAAGACTATCATGGAGAATTCAAAAAACGCGGTCGATACAGCTGCGACTGCGAAGGATGCGAAGGAGGCTGCAAGGGTAGGAGGGGCGGTGGTCGAGGAAACAGTCGAAGGAATGAAGGGAATCGCCGAAGTCGTGAGGAAGTCTGCTGAAACTGTGCAGGCGCTGGGGAAATCGAGCGACCAGATTGGGGAGATCATTGGCGTTATCGATGACATCGCTGACCAAACCAACCTTCTTGCCCTGAATGCTGCGATCGAAGCCGCACGAGCCGGGGAACAGGGGCGGGGATTTGCAGTGGTGGCGGATGAAGTGCGGAAACTCGCCGAGCGGACGACCAAGGCGACGAAGGAAATCGCTTCGATGATCAAGTCGATTCAGAACGACACGGCCGGTGCGGTGGAATCGATGGAGCAGGGAACGAAGAAGGTCGATGCGGGAATTCAACTGGCTGACAAAGCGGGGGCATCGCTGAAGGAGATAGTCGGGATCTCACAGAGAGTGACCGATATGGTCTCTCAGATTGCCGCAGCGAGCGAAGAGCAATCAAGTGCCAGTGAACAGATTTCGAAGAATGTGGAGGCAATCAGTACGGTGACATCACAGACGGCAAGCGGCGTCCAGCAGGTTGCGCGTGCCGCAGAAGACCTCAATCGTCTCACGGAGACATTGCAGAGCTACATAGCGAGATTCAACTTGTCCGGCGGGCCTGCGCCGGCTTCGCGGAGTACGGATCATCACGATCCGGTAAAAACGAGAGAGCCGCTGGGGAGCATGACCGTACGCGCGAACGGAAAACTTGTTCACCATACCTAAGCATAGGCGAAGGGAACGCAGCGATGAATGCCTCAACAAGAGATGGTCGGCCTATGGGCGAGCTTCAGTTGGTCAGTTTCAACCTCAGCCAGGAGGAATATGGGATCGACATACTGAAAGTCCGGGAAATCAATCGGATGCTCGACGTGACGCACGTTCCGAATGCTCCTTCATTTGTCGATGGAATAATCAATCTGCGGGGTAAGGTAATCCCGATCATCGACCTTCGGGGACGCTTCGGGATGGAAAAGAAAGCCCACGACAAAAACACCCGCATCGTTGTCGTGGAGTTGTCTGAGAACGTCGTGGGTTTCGTAGTAGATGCGGTACGCGAAGTGCTGCGTATTCAAAGGGACGTCACAGAGCAAGCTCCCCAATTGAGCACCGCCGCCGGCGAAGAGTATATCACCGGCATTGCGAAGCTCGAGGACAGGCTGCTTATTCTGCTCGATCTCGACAAAGTGATTGACGCGGGCTCTCTGGGACAGTTGGATGGAGTCGCGAACAACCAGATGCAGGCATGAAATCCAAATCTAGAAAAGGGTGCATACCATGGCAGATGTGCATGATGCGAAAGCGGCCAGCCAGAACGGCGCCGAGGAACTTCTCCAATTGGTGAGTTTCAAGATCGGTGACGAGGAATTCGGCGTCGACATCCTGAAGGTTCAGGAAATCAACCGCATGCTCGATATCACGCGGGTTCCAAACGCCCCTCCCCATGTCGTGGGGGTCATCAACCTACGGGGGAAGGTGATCCCTGTTGTTGATCTGCGTGAGAAGTTTGGCATGGAACGAAAAGATCATGATAAGAACACCAGGATCGTCGTGATGGAACTCGGCGGCAGGATCATCGGCTTTGTGGTGGACGCCGTCAGCGAAGTGCTCCGTATTCCGCGGAGCGTGACCGAGCCGCCCCCTTCGGTGGCTTCCACGAGTAATGTTGATTACATCACGGCGATTGGCAAGCTCGACGACCGATTGTTGACTCTGCTCGATCTGGAGAAAGTGATCAATAATTAAGGTTGGCTGAGACGTAGAACTCGATCATCACGGGATGACTGTTGCAGCCACGTTCCGGTGACGCCATCCCGCATAATCAAAGTCCTGGAGAAAACGATGAAGCTCTCAAGCATTAGAATGAAAGTCTTCCTGCCGACGGCGCTCGTCATCGCAGCTTTCGTCACGGTGGCATTGGCATTCGCAATAACCTGGCAGAACAGGGAATTCGAGCATGTGTTCGGTGACAACGTCGCAACCATAGCCAGCACGTCAAGATTCATGATCCACAGCTCCGCTGACGATTTCGCGAAAAGCAGGGGTTACACGTTTCACCGGGTTGCAGAAGGGTCGCAGAACAAGAACTCAGAAGCGAATGCGGTGGAACGGGAAGCGCTCAAGGCGTTTGAAGCAGACCCGAAACTGGATTTGTTCTCGAAACAGGTCGATCAGAGTGGGAACAGGGTCATGTATGTGTTCGCTCCCGGACGGAATCTGGACGAATGCATGAGCTGTCACATGTCAATGGGAGTGGACACGTTCAAAGATCGCAAGGCGGGCGATCTTGTGGGGGCATTCGGAGTGTCAGCCTCGATGCAGGAATTGGATTCCCAGAAAGCCAAAATGCTTCTCGCTGCATCAATCGGGGGGGTGGTGCTTATTGTCAGCGTACTTCTGTTGATCGGGTACTTTCTGGACAAGGTTATTGTACGGCCTCTCAAGGAGTTTGCGGTTCAGTCTGAGCGAGTGGCAGAAGGTGATTTGACGGTTGTAGAGACCCCGGAGATCAGTAAGCGGATTGACGCTGCCGATGAAATCGGTCAAATGGCTCGTGCGTTTGCCAAGATGATAGGCGGACTGAGAACAATCATTGGAGAGGTACGTGAGGCGTCAGCTGCAGTAGCGAGCGCTAGCACAGAAATCAGCTCGAGCACGGAGCAGATGTCCGCAGGCTCGCAGGAGCAAAGCACACAGGCCGTGGAGGTGGCATCCGCCGTCGAGGAGATGTCTAAGACCATTGTCGAGAACTCCCGCAACGCCGCAGCCACCGCGGATACAGCGCGGAAGGCAAAAGATGCGGCCGCCAGCGGTGGCGAGATAGTCGCGGAAACCCTTCAAGGAATGACGCGGATCGCTGATGTCGTTCGCAAATCGGCCGTCACCGTACAAGCGTTGGGGAAATCGAGCGATCACATAGGTGAGATTACCGGAGTCATCGGGGACATCGCGGATCAGACTAATCTGCTTGCGTTGAATGCTGCCATCGAGGCGGCGCGGGCCGGGGAGCAGGGGCGGGGATTCGCTGTGGTGGCAGATGAAGTCAGGAAACTCGCAGAACGCACGACAAAAGCTACTCGGGAAATCGGATCGATGATCAAGAACATTCAAACGGAGACCACCGGGGCGGTGCAAACGATGGAAGCAGGCACGAAGGAGGTGGAGGAGGGGATCGCGCTTGCGGATAAAGCCGGAGCGTCCCTGCGTGGAATCGGCACGATCTCTGAGCAATTGATGGACATGGTCTCGCGCATCGCAGCC
Source organism: Ignavibacteriales bacterium (assembly GCA_026390595.1). NCBI lineage: Bacteria > Pseudomonadati > Ignavibacteriota > Ignavibacteria > Ignavibacteriales > Ignavibacteriales bacterium. Next base: position 50,993 of record JAPLFQ010000030.1, on the reverse strand, counting down.
GCCAGTGAGCAGCAATCGAGCGCGAGTGAGCAGATTAGCAGGAATGTCGAAGCGATCAGCACGGTCAGCGGCGAAACGGCAGGCTCGACCCAGCAAATCTCTCACGCGGCTGAAGACCTCAACCGATTGACCGAGAACTTGCAGGGGCTCGTGGACAGATTTCGGCTGCCTGGAGAGAAGCAGGCCAGGCCGGTACGCCAGACAGGTCGACGGGACCAGGGTCTGGAGCAGAGGCAGGAAAAGGCCCGGCAGGCCGTAAATGAGGAAGGCGGTCTGGTCAGATACCAGGCGTGAATGTGGTGAGCATAGTACGGATTGTTTGAATCAGCTCGCGTTCAATCTGGGAGAATTGGGGTGAGATCATCGTTTGCAGCAGCCAATGTGATGCGCGGGGATCATACACCGGAGAGCACAATGGAAATCGATGCGCTGCCTGAATCGGCGCATCGATTTCTTTTTAGGCCGCGATAGAGTCTCGTTGATTCTCCGCCAGCGTCTATCAAGTTCCCGCTGAAATTGCCGATTATCTATGTGTGGAAGTGTGTCGATCGGTGTCTCATGATCGTACCCAGGGTAACTGCGGAATGCAATCTGAAAGGGCAGAGAGATCATATGGGCAAAATTGACATAGAAAGCTTGACGGAGGGGATGGTGTTGGAGGATCCGGTGAAGGATCTACACGGGCGCGTGTTGATGAAAGAGGGGAGCCTGATTACCGAAAAGTCCGCAAAGATCCTGAAGATGTGGGGAGTCGTCGAAGTCACCGTTGTGGATACAGCCGCCGCCGGAGAGCAAGTGACAGCGGTGAAGAGTCTTGACCCCAGGGTTATGGAACTCGCTGAGAACGAAGCAAAGGTTCTCTTCCGGCATACGGATCGGAAAAACCAATTTGTTGATGAATTGTTCCGGCTCGCAACTCTCCGTATCGCCAAGGCCAGGTCTAAGGAGGTGCACAATGCTCAGTAGTCCCCGGGATCTTCTGCGTGGAATGGAGAAACTGTCGTCGGTGCCGTTGGTGTACACCAAACTGAATGAAGCCATCAACAGCCCGCGCTCTTCGGTCGGTTACATGAGTACAATCATCAGCCAGGACCCCGGGCTGAGTGCGCGGTTGCTGCATGTTGTGAACAGCGCCTTCTTCGGGTTCCCGCGGAAAATCGACACAATTTCGCGCGCCGTCATAGTCGTTGGCACGCAGCAACTGCGGGATCTTGCGCTGGCGACTTCCGTGATCAAATCGTTCAAGCGAATCCCGGAGAAATTCGTCACGATCGAATCGTTCTGGAAACACAGCGTGGCGTGCGGAACAGCCGCACGCACGATCGCATCGCTCGTCGGTGAACAGAACGTGGAACAGTTTTTCGTCGCGGGCATTTTGCATGATGTCGGGCGGCTGATAATCTTCGAGAAAGCTCCCGAAAAGGCAGAAGAGATCTTCCAGAGAGTATCATCCTCAGACGAGCCGTTGTTTCAGGCAGAACGCAATGTCCTGGGGTATGACCACGCCGCCGTCGGAAGTTCACTGGTCCAAAACTGGAAACTCCCGCTGAGTCTGGAGCAGATCATTGGATTCCATCATGCCCCCGAGCTCGCAACGCGGTACAACGTGGAGACTGTCATCGTTCACCTCGCTGATGCTATCGTTCATGCCATGCGGATCGGGAGCAGCGGAGAACAATCGGTCCCCAGCATCAACGAAGATGCATGGGAATCTCTCGGGCTGTCGTTGGACGTTCTCCCAAGGTTGATGGACATGGTCGATCGCCAATCGACCGAAGTGTTCGACCGCTTCTTGTCGGAATGACGTATGATCGAATCGCACCATCATCAAAGCCCGAGTGATACGGATCTTGCAGAACGGGTGCGCTACCTTGAGGCGACCAACCAGTGGATGCTGGAGGCCTTCGAAGAGGTGGCAGCAGTCGATGAAATCCATGCTCAAACCGGGGGTGAAGAGGACCAACTGGCCCTGTTCAGTTCCGCCGACGTGCATCTGAGAAGACTCGCTGCGTTCGAGGCTGTTGCATTCTTCAAAGTGAAAGAGTCTGACAACGAGTTCGTCCTCGAGTACGTCGAACCGCGAATGGACGAGGAGCCTCTGCAGCAGAAGCTGAACAACATCATCGACGAAGGGCTGTTCGGATGGGCTGTGCAGCAGAACCGGGCCGTCACCATCCCCGTGCGCAATGAAGCAGGTCTTTTGATCATACAACGGCTCGCGACGCGTTCGCGTGTTGTGGGTGTTTTCGTGGGTGTTGTGAAGGAACCCGAGCTGATACCGAATGAGGTCACGCTGAACCTCATGTCGATCTTACTGTTCCGAACGGCAATTGGCCTCGAACAGCTTGAACTCTACAACCGGATCAGCAATCAGAACAAGCTGCTGGAACAGAAGGTGGCCGAGAGAACCACGGAGTTGTCGGAGGCCTTATCGAAGCAGCGCAGCATCGAAAGTGAGTTGCGGAAGACTATTGTGCGGGTGGAGGCGGCCATTGAAAGCAAGCTCGAAGTGGAACGTGAACTTGTCCGGTTCAATGAACAGCTGCTGAAAGCAAAGACGACCGCCGAGGAACAGGCGGCGGTGCTCGAGACGAAGGCGATTGAGCTGAAGGCTGCGAAAGAAGTCGCCTTGCAGGCTTCGCGGCTTAAGTCGGAGTTCGTTGCGAACATGAGTCACGAAATCCGCACGCCGCTGAATGGAATCGTTGGAATGGCGGAGTTGATGCTTGATACGCGGCTTGATCGGGAACAGCGCCGTTACCTAGACATCATGCGAAGCTCGAGCGATGTTTTGCTGACGCTCATTAACGATATTCTCGATTTCTCAAAGATTGAGGCTGGCAAGCTGTCCATGGAGTGTATTGAGTTCGATCTCGCCCGCGTTCTGGATGAGACACTCGCACCGCTCCTGCAGCGGGGACATGAGAAAGGCCTGCAGGTTGTCGGCAAAGTGTGCAGTGATTGCCCATCGCCCTTGAACGGTGATCCTACACGGCTTCGCCAGGTCGTCACCAACCTCGTTGGCAATGCGATCAAATTCACTGAGCGCGGTGCGGTGACCCTGACGATCGAAATGGTGTGTGAACACACTTCGTCGGTCGAGCTTCTCTTTTCCGTCGCGGACACGGGAATCGGTATTCCGGCGGACGTTCAGTCCGGCCTGTTTCAGGCATTCACACAAGCTGACGGTTCGACGACACGTAAGTACGGGGGAACCGGCCTCGGCCTCGCCATTTCGAAACGCCTTGTGGAAATGATGGAGGGGACGATTGGTGTCCGCAGCACCATTGGCGTGGGGAGCACTTTCTGGTTCTCGGCAAAGTTCAAGAAGGCTGTCCCCGCGAATACCACAGATATGCGCGAAGGAGGAGGGGGTAGCGGCGGAAGTGAGATGGGTATCACCCAGGGTTCAAGCTCTCTGATCAGCGTCAAAGCATGTCCCGCACCGCTCGGAAACGGGCAGGACAAAACGGAGAGCCGGCGCTCACGCCCGATCAGGATACTTGTCGCAGAAGACAATGCCATCAATCAGGAGGTCTGTGTTCGCATGCTCGAGAAAGCCGGTTTCCAGCCTTCAGTGGTTGGAAACGGTGAAGAGGCAGTGAACGCGCTTGAACGAAGTGTCTACGATCTTGTATTCATGGATTGTCAGATGCCCGTCATGGATGGGTACGAAGCGACAGGCCATATCCGAAAGAATGAACAACAGGGCAGGCGCACGATTATCGTAGCAATGACTGCTAATGCGCTGCAAGGTGACAGGGAGAAATGTCTCGCAGCGGGCATGGATGACTACGTCTCGAAGCCCATTAAACAAGAGGTACTGCGCAAAACTCTCCAGAAATGGGTCGCGAGGATTCTGCAATCAGTCAACGTGGAGTCAGAACCGGAAGGAATCGACGCGATGGGGGCGGAAGCTCCGGTGACGGTTCTCGACAAGGCACGGTTTGACGAGCTCGCGAGTATCGGATCCAACACACATCCTCCTCTTCTGGAACTGATCATCCAGCAATACGTGACGGATGCGCCGGAACGATTGGAAACGATGCACAAGAGTATTCAGGCACGCGATTTCACGTCCCTCGGCTTTGCTGCGCACAAGCTGCGTGGGAGCAGTGCCCAGTTGGGAGTCGTTGTTGTGACCAGGTTGTGCCAGGAGCTCGAGGTGCAGACGTTTGGTGACTCTCTGCAGGAAGCTTTCAGGTTGGTGGACGAACTGGAGCATGCTCTACAGACAGCGCTGATAGAACTTTCCAAACACTTGACAGGGGTAAAGCGAAATGAAAATCCTCATAGCTGATGACGAAGTTGTATCGCAACTGATTCTTTCCGAACAATTGAAATCACTCGGGCACACTGTCTCCATTGCTGCGGATGGACGGGAGGCATGGGAACTGTACCTGTCGACCAGGCCGCAGCTGGTGATCACAGATTGGATCATGCCAAATATTAACGGGCTCGAGTTCAGCCGCATGATACGAGCAGAGAACAGGGAGATCTATACGTACATCATCTTCCTCACAATTCTCAATGGCAAAGGGAGTTATCTCGAGGCGATGGATGCGGGAGCGGACGATTTCATTACCAAGCCGTTTGATGTCGACCAGCTCGCCGCGCGCTTGCATGTGGCTGAGCGAATCCTGGGTCTGCAGCGCGAAATCAAGCAGTTGCAGGGGCTGCTGCCGATTTGCTCATACTGCAAGAGAATACGTGAAGAGGATATGACGTGGCTCCCCATTGAGAAGTACATCACACAGCGGACCGATGCGCTGTTCTCCCACGGCGTCTGTCCAGATTGTTACGAACAACATCTCCGGCCCGAGATTGATGAGTTTCGTCGCACGAAGCAGGTGAAGGAGGAAAGCGTAGGGACCGGTGGGGATATCTCTGCTGAGACGGATCTTTGATAGGCAGCGTGTGGAAGATGTCCCTAGCGCTCGCTGCGTGCAGGAGCACGATAGCAGATGAATATCTAAAACATGATCGTGCCTAATGAAGATTCTATTGGCTGGTAGTGACAACGAATGGCGCGGTTTCCTGGCCCAATCCTTGGCGGATCAGGATCACAAAGTCCTCGAGGCGGCGACCGGAGAAAGCGCGTGGATGACGTTCAGGATTCAAACCCCTCGCGTTGTGATCACCGAACGGGCTCTTGGCGAGAGTGATGGCCTCGAACTGTGCAGGCGCATTCGGGGTCAGAAAGACACGAAGTATACCTATATCATCATTCTCACTTCGGAAGACGGCAAGGTCAAATACCTCGATGCGATGAATGCCGGGGCCGATGACGTCCTTGCCAAGCCATGCGAAGTCATGGACATCGTCCTGCGTCTCCGCGTAGCCGAGAGGCTCCTTCATCTGAAGACGAAAGTGAATCAACTCGAAGGCCTGCTTCCGATATGCTCCTACTGCAAACGGATCAGGGACGACCACGAAGAGTGGCAGCCCGTCGATCGCTTCGTCAAGTATCGCTCGGATGCTTCGTTTTCTCACGGCGTTTGCCCTGATTGCTATCACGAACACATCGTGCCCCAGCTGCAGCTGTTGGCTCGTGAAAAGTCCACTCCGGAACGATAAGTCCGGTTTTCTCGCATGCACCCGCCGCTTCAATTGCCTCGATATCTCATTAGTTCGCTTGCAATAACATTTTAGGCAAGTGTCTGCTTTTGGCCACCCCCTTTCAGTCACCTTTCGCCTTATTTCCAATTTGCACATTATTCGCGCCCTTTTGTTGGGCACGATACTTGTCAGATGATGAAAGAACAATTGTCAGGATCTCACTGCAAAATGGGACATGTGGAATCTGTGAGAAAGGGGCCGAAGTGCGTGATGCATCGGTGATGGCAGCAAAAATGTTGATCTCCGCTGACGGAATGGAGGCGTGCCTCTCTTGCAACGGCGAAGCTGAACCGATGTTGCCTTCGAGAGAAGAAATTGCCTCGTTGCTCCGCGACCATAACATCGTCTTTGGAATTCGTGAAGAGGCAGTGGAAAAGCTGATGCAGGCAGATCCGAGATCCGGACCATTTCTGATAGCTGAAGGCATGAGACCGATTCAGGGCCAGGACGGGTGGATAGAATACTCCCACGCAAAACATCCGCCGCCTCAGGAGGAAAAAGAGGCGAAAAAGGTCGATTTCCATGAGCTTGGATGGATCAACAACGTTTCGAAATCCGAAATTGTCGCAGAGGTACATCCGGCTGAGCCGGGAGTCCCTGGGACAAGCGTCACCGGTGAGAAAGTGGATCCGCAATCGGTAACAACGCCGTCCATCAAGCTGGGAAAAGGAGTCTCCCTCGATCCGGGGTATCCTGATCGTGTCATTGCTCTTGAAGACGGCAACGCCGTGCTCGACGCAGATGGCACCTTGCACGTGGAGACGACGATCACAATCAGCGGAGACGTGGACTATTCCACAGGCAACATTGACTTCGTCGGCTCGGTAATAATCACCGGAGACGTCAAGTCCGATTTTACGGTGAAGGCAAAAAAGTCAATCGAAATACACGGCAACGTGGAAGATGCCACGATCGAAGCTGGCGGAGACGTTGTTGTCAGGAATGGATTCATCGGAACCGGAAAAGGAGTTCTCCAGGCGGGAGGAAAAGCGACCGTCCATCACGTGCTTAATCAGAAGGTCACAGCGGGTTCAGAAGTAATTGTCGTGCGGGAAGCGGTGTGCGCGAAGATTGTCGCCGGGAACAGGATCACAGCCCCGACGGCAGTGTTTGTGGGATGTGTTCTGGAGGCAGGGAACGAAATCGAAGTCCTCAACCTCGGAAATGGTGAGGAGGGGCAGTCGAGAGCGCGCGTCGGCCGAAGAGGAATTCTGAATGAACGTGTGAACACGGTGGACAAGGATATCGCAGTTGTCCAGAAGCAAGCGAGTGACACAAAAGACACGCTCTACAAGATTGTCAGAATACAGCTCGACAAAGGGGGCTTGTCACCCGAACAGCAGCAGCTCAGTGCAAAGCTCAGGTTCCTGCAGACAGAGCTTCAACGGAAGATAGAACAACTGCAGAAAGACAAAGAAAGTCTCAAACTCGAGCTCAACAAAGACAGTATGGCACGCATCATCGTGCGGGATACGCTGTTCCCGAATGTTTCGCTTGAGATGAACGGCTTGAGGAAGCTGAATCACAACGCGCTCAAAGAGGTTATTCTCACCGAGTACGGCGGTAAGATCGAAGAAAAGCCTCTTGAATAATTCCAACAATCTGCTGGATGATGACACACAGCATGGACGAAACTAAACAACATCTGGCCGCAGTTTTGTCAGACAGCGATCCCGCTGCTCGGCGGCGGGCTGCCGAGGAACTGGCTGCGTGCACCGGATTTGCGCCCATAGCGGCACTCGCGGCTGCTCTGAGGGATGAGAACAAAGGGGTCCGTGACGCAGCATTGAGGTCCTTGTCCCAAATCGGCAACAAGAATGTTGCACGAGCGGTCGTCGAATACCTCGCCGATCCGAACATTACGACCAGGAACCTGGCCGCTGAACTTCTGATGCGGCTCCGCGAAGAGTCTCTGGAGGCTCTGCTTCCGTATCTATATGATGCCGACCAGGATGTCCGCAAGTTCGTGGTCGATATCCTGGGGGCAAATGGCAGCAATGATGCCATTCCGCATCTCATCAAATTGCTCGTCGACCCGGACGAAAACGTGGTGATCTCTGCCGTCGAAGCGCTCGGCAATGTCCGCTCGGAGTCTGCCATTCCCGCCCTTACGAAGGCGTTCAATGAAATCGGTTATGCCAAAGCCACAGCTGCAGAAGCCATCGGCAAGATTGGCGGCACCAAGGCGACCGATTTTCTTCTTTCACAGATCAGCACACATATCGGCGAACCGGGGTCGGACCCTCTGGTTCTCTATGCCTTGCTCGAAGCCATCAGTCTGATAGGGTACGACAAGGCATTCTACGAGCTCTGCAATCATCTCGCCGGGGTAAAAGGGAAACTTCGCCGGATCCTTCTCCATGCCATCATCAGGATTGGCGAACGGTGCACGATTGCGTTGGATCGTGCTCAGGCTGTCAAAACCGACCTCATCGACGCACTCAAAGATCGAAACTGCTCCATACAGGTGAGCGCTGTGAAGGGATTGGCAAATCTGGAGGGGGATGATGTGACAGCTGCGCTCGTCGAGGCAGTGAATCGATCCGAGGAGTGCGATTCTGTGCTGACTCCCATCCTCGAATACCGTGGAGGCGCGTTCCAGGTGATGGTGAACCTCCTGGAGGCGGGCACAATCACCCCGACAAAAGAAGTAATTTCGCTCATGGGCAAGCTGGTGTCGCACATCGAGTATGCGGCCATCCCGAAGGAATTGATCGAGTCCGATGGCCGGCTCTTGCAGCGGGCTTTTGATGCGGTGAAGGGTGCATGGGGCGATGCGACCGAGGAACTTCGGGCGGTCATCGTTGACACGCTCTTCAGGCTGGACGGGGACCAGGCCGTACAAGTCCTCGATGCGATCGTCGATGAGCCGGATCCATGGTTGCGGATTCACGTCATCGAGCTGCTCTCTCCCCTGAACGACCGTCGCATTCCTCAATTCATCGGCAGGTTCCTGGAAGATGAAGACGAGATGGTGCGCGATGTCGCCGCTTCCACGCTGGCGGGACGCTGAGCACGACATGGAGTGTTCGAGATGCGGGTAGAGGCTCAACACGTTGCAGTGAATAGTATCCACGGTTGATCATTAATCCACGGAGTCACGGTTGACGGTTACAACATCTCTCGCGAATCCATTGCAGACCACCAGCACGGTGAAGATGTCGGATGACATGTTCCGTCAAATCCGGGATTACATCTACACGCTGACGGGCATCATGTTCCAGGATACAAAAAAGTACCTTCTCGAAGGCCGCTTGTCGAAACGGCTGCAGGTGCTCAGTCTCCCGAACTACGAATCGTATCTTCAGCTGATAAAATTCGGAACCCGGCGGGCCGAGGAGTTGAAGTTCCTCTACGACGCCGTGACGATCAATGAGACGTTCTTCTTCCGTAACGAGCCGCAGTTCGAGGCATTTGAGCATACACTTGTCCCCCAGATTGTCGCGTCAAAACGCTCCTCCGGGAAGACGACGTTGCGCGTGTGGAGTGCAGCGAGCTCGTCGGGCGAGGAAGCGTACACGCTCGGCATGCTGTATCAAGAACGCCTGAAGCCGGCACATCCGGGGCTCGACATCGAGATTGTCGGGACAGACATCAATTCCACCGTGCTTGAGACCGCTCGCCAGGGTATCTACCGAGAGTACTCGATCCGGAATACCCCGAAGTACTATCTCCAGAAATACTTCAAAGCCGAAGATTCAAGGTACTACATCGATGAATCCGTGAAACGCCTGGCGAAGTTCCAACACCTCAATCTGTATGACCGTCCGAAAATGAGACTCATGGCGCGCTTCGACATTATCTTTTGTGCAAACGTGCTGATCTATTTCGACGCGAAATCGAAGATACAGGTGGTATCCGACCTCTATGATGCGCTCAACCCCGGCGGGTTTCTCTTCATCGGTTACGCGGAATCCCTGCATGGGATTTCGACGGCATTCAAGCTGATCAATTTTCCGAAGACTGTGGCTTACAAGAAGGAGTAAACTCCGTATGAACAAGACGGTCCTTGTGGTAGATGATTCCGCAACCGTGCGGAAGTTCGTTTCCGTATCGCTCGAGATGCAGGGGTTCGATGTCTCCATCGCTTGCGACGGCATGGATGCGCTGGAACAGCTCCCGAAACGCAAGTTCGATCTCGTCATTACCGATCTGAATATGCCCAACATGGACGGTTTCGAGTTCATCCGGGCGCTGCGGGAGAACCCGGAATACCACGACCTTCCGGTGATCATCCTGTCGTCCTTGTCTGATCAGGCGAACAGGGAAACAGGTTCACAGCTGGGGGTGTCCTCGTACGTCGTGAAGCCGTTCAGCCTTGAGAAAATCCAGTACGAAGTTGCAAAGTATGTAAGCTGGGCAGACTAGGAATTCGTTGCTGTTCTTTAACCATTATTGTGCAACCAGTCGAAGAGAGAACCATGGCAGACCTGAAATTTCTTATCGTTGACGATTCCCTGACGATGCGGCGTATCGTTGTCAACGCGCTCAAAGGGCAGGGATACGATCATGTCATTGAAGCATGCGACGGCAAGGATGCTGTTGCCAAGATGCTGAGCGAGGGGGCCGGTTTCGTCATTACGGACTGGAACATGCCCGAGATGAATGGCCTGGAACTGGCGAAATGGCTCCGGTCAAACGAACAATTTGAGAACACGCCGATCCTGATGATTACCACCCGGGGTAACAAGGACGATGTGATCGAAGCGTTGAAGGCGCGTGTGAACAACTACATTGTCAAACCGTTCACCCCGCAGGGGCTCAAGGAAAAAATTGACCAGATTTTGAAGTCCACGGAACTGAAACCAGCGTAGCCCTGACTTCGGTTCAGGACGAGGCAATCACTGTCACGGGAATTCGTAGAGTTCCCACTACTTTCAGGAGTACGAGATCATGGAGAACGGATCCGTCCACACGCTTTCATACGACGCGATGCGCCCGCCGGAAGAGCACAAATCAACTTTTGGCGTCGATGCGAACGATTTTGGGGTTATCGAAGACTTCATCAAGCATGTGCGCGGGGTAATCCCCCTCCTCGAAAACGTGAAGCATTCGATCGAAGAAAGCTCGAGCCGTATACCCAAGGCGTCGATGCAGCTTTCCAAAGTCACCGAGGCAACGGAATCCGCAACGGTGGAAATTCTCAATGTCGTCGAAGCTGTCACAGGCCAGATCGAAAAATGCGAGAAGGCGCTGGACGCCGTGAAGCGCTTCGTAGTGTCCGCAAGCCATGTCCCGGGGAGTGAGGAAACAGTTCAGATAATTACATCGATCCAAAAAACACTTTCGGAAACGAAAGACAATTCAATGAACATCGCCATCGCGCTCCAGGTGCAGGATATCACGAGCCAGCAGATCGCGGGAGTGTCACATACTATCGAGTCGATCCGCACACATCTGTTTCATGCACTCAAGCGCTTCGACGATCCGTCGCCGGAAGTCGAATCGGAGAATGGGGCAGGCAAGGAGAGCGAGTCAGCGGAAGGCAAGCCTTTTGACGGCGATGCCCATTTCACCAAGGCGCCCGATCGCCAGGACCTTGCCGATGAGATCATCAAGCAGTGGAACCAGACCAAAGCTGACTAAAAGCGACGTTGCGCGCGAGGATAACGACCCATGAGTACGAGCAATCCTGAGAATCAAAACGCCTTGCCGTCATTCGACAACGAAATGGCAGAAATTGTCGAAAGCTTCATCGTGGAATCAAATGAGATCCTGGACAAGCTTGGGCAGAACCTTATGGATCTCGAAAAAACACCGACGGATGCCGAGCTCCACAATGTCATTTTCCGGGCCGTGCACACACTGAAGGGGACTTCCTCGTTCCTTGGCTTTGAGCAGATGACAGGCCTCTCACACAAGTTCGAAGACGTTCTCAACAAGATTCGCAAAGGGGAACTGCAGGTCACGTCGGATAAAATGGACGTGATGTTTGAGGGGTATGATTTGTTGAAGGAACTCCTTCGTCGGATTGAGACAAAGGACGGCACTCCCGTCGATATCCATGACGTTGCTGCGAAACTCGAAGCGATCGCCCAGGGAAAAACCGTGGAGTCATCGCGGAAAGTGAACGCAGCGCCGGCCGTTGTAGCTCCGGTAGAACCCGAGAAAGAAGAGGCTGTGGTCGTCGAAGAGCCCACAGACAGCGCAAAACCCCCGGCCGAAGATCCGGCGATGAAAGCCGCAGATGGTCCGGTCGGTCAAACGGCGCAGGTTCAGCTCGCGAAAGCAGCGGATACTTCAATCCGAGTCGATGTAGCTCGGTTGGACTCGCTCATGGACCTGGTCGGGGAGCTCGTCCTTGGCAGAAACCGCCTTTCTCAGATCACCCACCAGATGAATGAGCATGAAGAAGGATTCGCCGCAGTACGGGAGCTCGCCGAGACGAATTCCCATATCGATTTCATCACGACGGAGCTGCAGATGGCCGTGATGAAAACCCGCATGCTCCCGATTGCGAAGGTGTTTAACAAACTGCCCCGCCTCATCCGCGAAGTGTCAAAAGAAATGGGGAAAGAGATAGACCTGATTGTTGTTGGGGAAGAAACCGAGCTGGACAAGACGTTGATCGAAGAGCTTAATGATCCCATGGTGCACCTCTTGCGGAACGCCGGGGATCATGGCGTGGAATGTCCGCAGGACAGAATTGCTGCCGGCAAGCCAGCGAGGGGAACCGTCACTGTCCGGGCTGAGCATGAGGGGAACCATATCGTGATATCCGTGCAGGATGATGGAAAAGGAATGGACCCTGACAAGCTCAGGCAGAAAGCGATCGAGAAAGGACTGACGACCGAAGCCCTGGCTCGTGAGTTGTCCACAAAGGAAATCTTCAATTTCGTCTTCGCGCCGGGTTTCAGCACGGCCCAGAAGGTGACTAACGTGTCGGGTCGCGGTGTGGGAATGGATGTGGTCAAGACGAACATCCTGAAGCTGAAGGGGACCATCGACATCGAATCGGAACTGAACAAGGGAAGCAAGTTCATCATCAAGCTGCCATTGACGCTCGCGATTATCCAGGCACTGCTGGTGGAAGTCAACAAAGAAGTGTTCAGCATCCCTCTTGATTCGGTCCATGAGGTCGTAAGGGTTGGACAACAGGAACTCTCAACGATCAACGGGAGAGAAGTGATCCGGTTGAGGAATTCGGTCCTTCCCCTGGCCCGTCTTTCGGAGATCTTCGGCATGCGGCAAAACGGAAATGGTAAGCGGGGGGGAGAAATGTATGTGGTCGTCGTGGGATTGGCCGAGCAGAGGCTGGGAATCGTTGTTGACTCGCTCCTCGGCCAGAAAGAAGTCGTCATCAAGAGCCTTGGTGACTATTTGGGCAACGTGCGCGGGATCGCCGGGTCGACAATCCTCGGTGACGGCAGGGTCATCATGATTGTGGATGTCGGGGAACTCATGAAGCTCTGCGCAACGATTGCCTGAGCTGACTCGTCAGGAAAGAGGTTATGACCAGGATTATCAACGCTATTGTGATCGACGATTCGGCGTTCATGCGAAAATCCATCTCCATGATGCTGGAATCGGACCCGGGGATCAAAGTGGTGGCGACGGCACGGGACGGCAAGGAAGGCATCGAGAAGGTCAAGCTCCTGCGTCCCGATATCGTCACGATGGACATCGAAATGCCCGTGATGGACGGCCTGACGGCGTTGGGGATCATCATGAAGGAAATGCCGCTGCCGGTTCTCATGATCAGCTCGTTGACCTCGGAAGGTGCCAAAGCGACAGTCGACGCGTTGAGCCTTGGTGCAGTGGATTTCATACCGAAAGAGCTCTCATACGTCTCGCTGGACATCGCCAAGATCCGGGATGAACTGGTCTTCAAGGTGAAGCAGATTGTCCAGAGCCGTTCCATGATGTTCCGCCTTCAGCGCATCAGGTCGGCGTCGTCCGGTATGCAGTCTTCATCCACCCCGTCAGCGCCGCGTCCAGGCACCTCGAAGGTTCCCGAGAGGGAGCTCAAAGCAGTGGTCCTTGGGATATCCACGGGTGGTCCATTTGCGCTGCTGCAGACGATCCCGAAGCTCCCTGAGAATTTCCCGGTTGGCATTGCCATCGTCCAGCATATGCCCCCGCGGTTTACAAAGTCCATGGCTGAGCGCCTCAACAGCCTCAGCAAGATCGAGGTCAGGGAAGCGGAAGATGGGGACGTGATGGAGAGGGGCGTGGCCTTGGTTGCCCCCGGCGGGAAACACATGACATTCAGCAAGTCCATGGGAACCGTCCGTGTCCAGATTTCCGATGAACCCCTTGGAACACTGTATCATCCATCGGCCGACGTCATGATGAAATCGGCGGTAGAAGTCTACAACGCTCCACTTCTCGGGCTCATAATGACGGGGATGGGCAAAGACGGGCTCGAGGGATTGAAGGATATCAAGAAAAAGGGGGGATTTGTGATAGCACAGGACGAAGCCTCTTGCGTTGTCTATGGAATGCCCAAAGCAGCGGTCGACGCGGGAGTCGCGGATGTCGTTCATCCGTTGGAGGAAATCCCTTCCGTATTGAGCAGAATCTTTAAAACAAACATCACTATATGAGCGGCTCAGCAAACAACAGCTCGTTTGTCGATCTCAACGCGTTCGAGAGCGTTCGAGCTGATGCAACCAGGACCAGTTCGAGCATCATCAAATCGACCGCCGTCAGCAATGCAGGTGTGGCAAAAATCGAGATCATCGAAGGTGATCAGGGCGCTCCGACCATCCAGGTCCAGCGCGAAGGCGACAGGATCAAGCAGATCGAGTTCATCTGCTCGTGTGGGAGGTCTGCCCACCTGGATTTGGAGTATGACGAAGAATAATGCTCAAGAGTTGAATATTAGCCAGCCCCCCAAGTTGCTTCCGCGTTCCATCCTTTCCATTTCCCCCTAATTTCGAATTCGAAGCCATTGCAGGTGTGGCACCATGATTGCATTGCGTTATGTGCATCTGAAAAAGGAATGGAGGGATTCAGTGGAACGTACATCCAGTCATCGCTTCGGTTCAAGCGTTGCACTTCTTATAGGCCTCGTCACCGCTGTTGCTGCAACAGCCGCTGTTATGGCATTCGTAACGCACGATGGTAGCGTGACAAACGGGTTGTCGGATGATTGGGACGACATCATTGGGGTGTAGTGCAGGACAGGACCCGATAACGATTACGATTGTCCGCAGGCAAGGGGAGGCACATCCATGAAAATGTTCGAAGACACCAAAATCCCGCTTCTTTCAAAGGCGCTCTCAGCATACACGCTGCGACACAAGGCCATTTCCTCAAATATTGCCAACATCACGACCGTCGGATATCACAGCCAAAACGTCAGCTTCGAGGAACAACTGAACGGAGCGATGTCAGGCAAAACAATTACAGGGACGACAACGAATCCAGACCATATCCCCGTCGGCGCAATGTCGGCAAGGGAATCATCACCAGAAATCGTAGAATCCGGACTGGATGGAAGCGCCGAGAGTGATCCGACAGCAAGCGGCATCAACGACGTCGATATCGATAGGGAGATGACTGAACTGGCAAAGAACCAGCTTCGTTTTAAGTTCGCATCCAAACTTCTCGGTGAGTCATTCCGGGGCATACAGAAGAGCATTCGAGGACAAGTATGAAGATTGACGGCATGTTTTCGGGACTGAACATCAGCGCGAGCGGACTGAGTGCACAGCGCAAACGCATGAACGCCATCGCGTCGAACGTTGCGAATGCGGAAACGACCCGGACGGAAGATGGCGGGCCGTACCGTCGTAAGATTGTCCTGCTCCACTCCAAGCTGCAGGAAACGTTCGGGAGTATGATGAAGAATGCGGGGGGACGCCTCACCGCCACAGATGGTGCCCATTTTTCGGAGGGCGAGGGTGAATCAATGCAGGGCGGCGCAAGTGCCCCGGCCGTAGACGCAGCGGAGTCGTTTGACTCATCGCCGTTCAGGTCGGTCTACGATCCGAGCCACCCGGATGCTGATGAGTCAGGATATGTGAAGATGCCAAACGTCAACGTCGTTACTGAAATGGTCGATATGATTTCTGCATCACGATCGTATGAAGCGAATGTCACAGCCGTGAACGCCGCGAAAACGATGGCGAAAGATTCCCTGGAGATCTGACAATGAACGTGAATACAAAATTCTCATCAGCTCAATTCCCCACCTACACGCCGCACGGGCAGTCGACGGTGATGAAGCAGCGCCGTCCCATGGCCGGCGAAGCGAAAGAAGTCGCTCCCGGGAAGAAGACGGCAAGTGAAAAGATTGTGAAGGGGGCGGCACATGAAGATGCAGCGGACAGCGTGATCTCGGACACTGAGAAACAGTATTTCGAAGACCTGTTCCCAACATCAGCGGACGAGATTCGGTCGTACTCGCCGTACGGCAGGAACGGGATGAAGCTATCTGCGGATGTCGGATCGCTGGTTGACATGAAAGGGTAATGGGCCATGAAGATTAGTCAAGGACTGACTGTACTTCCCACACTCGACGGACCGAGCAAGAGCACGATTAACAAGACTCTCAAAGAGACGAACGCATCGTTTGGCGACACGCTGAATCAGGCCATCGCCGATGTGAACGGTCTCCAGCAGCAGGCAGGCAAAGCCGTTGAGAAAATGGTGACGGGCGAGGCAACCGATCTTCACGAAGTGATGATCGCTGTCGAAAAAGCCCGGACAAGCTTTGACCTTCTGATGGAGATACGCAACAAGACGATCGACGTCTACCGGGAGATCATGCGTATGCAGGTGTGATGAATGGCCGAAAACAGGAATCTCGTTGCTGATCAGGCTTCACGACTGTTCACAAAGCTTACAGGCAGGCAGAAAGCTCTCATCGCTGCCGTGACCGTCGCAGTCGTCATCGGCATGGTTGTGCTGGTCAATGTTGTCAATCGTCCTACGTATGGATTGTTGTTCAGCAATCTGACCGAACAGGATGCCTCGAAAATTGTCGAGAAGCTCAAGGAAAAATCTGTTCCCTATACACTGGAAGACGGCGGCAAGTCCATCCTGGTCCCCCGACAGCAGCTGTACGAGCTCAGGCTTGCTCTTGCCTCCGACGGTCTGCCGCATTCGAGCACGATCGGATACGAAATATTCGATCGCACGAACCTCGGCGTCTCCGACTTTGTCCAGAGGATCAACTATCGGAGAGCGCTGGAAGGCGAGATCTCGAGGACCATTCTTCAGCTCGATGAAGTGGAAGGCGTGCGCGTCCACATCGTAACTCCGGAGAAGGCGTTGTTTCGCGATGATGAGAAGCCTCCGACGGCGTCCGTGGTCCTGAAATTGAAAAGCGGGAAGCCGCTTGCCCGCGGGAGCGCACAAGGCATTGCACACCTTATCGCCAGCAGTGTTGAAGGCATGGATGCCTCGAATGTGACCATCGTCGATTCGCGTGGATCGATGCTCTCCGAGAATACGAAATCCAACTCTCTCACAGCTCTCAGCTCCACACAGTACGACCTCCAGCATAAGGTTGAATCCTACCTGGCCCAGAAGGCTCAGACGCTGCTCGACGGCGCCCTCGGCAACGGAAACTCCATGGTTCAGATCAGCGCGGAGCTCGATTTCCGGCAGGTGGACCGGACGCTCGAGCAATACGATCCCGACAACACGGTTGTGCGCAGTGAGCAGACGACGGAAGAGAAAAGCGCCATGCGTGACTCTCTCCCGCCTTCGACGCGGTTGAACACCGTGACCAACTACGAGGTAAACAAGACTGTCGAGCGCATCGTAGAAAACGTCGGAAACATCAAGCGGATCTCCGTTGCGGCGATTGTCAATCAGAAACAACGTGTGGTGGAAAAGGACGGGGCAAAGTCCGTTGTGCATACACCGCGGCCCCAGGAAGAAATGGATCGGTTGACCGAACTCGTGAAGAAAGCGGTCGGGTTCAACTCCCAGCGGAACGACGAAGTGTCGGTTGTCAACCTTCAATTCGATCAGAACACGGAGGAAGGCTTCCTGCTGAAAGACTCGCCGTTTGCGAACTGGTACGACATCGGTGAAAAGGTTCTCATGCTCCTGGCGATGGCTGGTGCCGTCGTCGTGATGCGATCGCTGCTGAACCGCATACGCACGCCGTTCGAAATGGGAAGAGGAACCTTGGGTGATCCTGCGATCGGCTCGCTGAGCGCCGGATCGCCGTTGATGCCCCGAGAGCCTATCTATGTCCCTTCGCCTGAGGAAGAAATCTCCCAGGATGCGTTGGTACGTGCGGAACGGCGTAATCGCATCGGTGATTACATCAAAAAGTCCCCCGAGGATGCCTCCAGGCTTCTGAAGGTTTGGTTGGCGGAATAGTAACTCCAATTCAGAGGATTCAAGTCTCGACATGGATAAGAAAACATCTCCGAGCAGAGCGATCTCGAACAAGCAAAAAGCTGCACTCCTGATGCTTTCACTGGATGTGGAAGCCGCGACGCGGCTGATGAAAGGGCTGACGTCGGAAGAGATCGAGTTTCTGACAGTGGAGATCGCAAGCCTGAAAGGCGTGCATTCGCTTCAGATCGACACCGTTATCGAGGAGTTTCACCAGCTCATCACAGCCCAGGAGTACGTGGTGCAGGGGGGGTGGGAGTTCGCACAGAAACTACTCGAGAGCTCTCTCGGCGCATCGAAGGCCCGAAGCGTGATGGACAAGGTTAAAACGCTCACACACGTGACCGGTTTTGCCATGTTGAAAAAGGCAGATCCCAAACAGCTCGCGAGCTTTCTTCAGAAGGAGCATCCACAGACAATCGCGCTCGTGCTGTCCAATCTCTCCGGCGATCAGACCGCCGGCGTGTTGGCCGAGTTTCCTGATGATCTGCGCAATGAAGTCGTCCTCCGTATAGCGACGCTTGGAAAGGTATCGCCGACTCTGCTGACCGAAATCGAAGACGTGCTCTCAGAAGTCGCGGAAGCTGAGATCAGCCAGAACATGAGCACGGTCGGCGGGACGAAATCTGTCGCCAACGTGTTGAACAAAATCAACAATGCGACGGCGAAGGGAATTCTCGAGTTCATCGAGCTGAAAGACGGTAATCTTGCCAATGAAGTGAAGCGCCTTATGTTCATGTTCGAGGACCTTGTGTACATCGATGACAGGGGCATCCAGCGTCTGCTCCGTGAGGTCGACAAAAAAGATCTTGCACTGTCGATGAAAGTGGCGGACGAGAATTTGAAAGAGAAGATCTACAAAAACATGTCGGAACGTGCACAGGAATTGTTGAGAGAAGAGCTGCAATTCATGGGTCCTGTACGACTCAAAGAAGTCGAGGCAGCTCAAACCCGCATCGTGATGATTATCCGTCAGTTGGAAGACTCGGGAGAACTCGTTGTCGCCGGCCGCGGAGGCAAGGAGGAAGTGGTTGTCTGAGGTCATGAAACTTCGCTCATCGCATTCAAGGATCAGGGTAGTCCGCGCTGCCGCCGCGCTGCCTGAGATTACACCCATGAAAGGTACGCCGGTTCGCGATCAATTCTCCATCTCCGGCAAAGGGGACATCGAACATCGTCCGGCCAGGACAAGAGAAGATGAAATCGACGAATTGTGCAGAGCGGAATACAACAAGGGAGTCGCCCAGGGGAACCGCAATGCTGCCGAGCAGCTTGGAAACGAGTATGAGGAACGACTGCTTGCGGAAAAGGCCAGGATTGACGGCATCGTGAACGCTGTGCGTGAGCAGTTCTCTGCCCTGTATGGATCGACAGAAGAGGCAGTCGTGAAATTTGCATTCGGTGTGGCGGAACGGATTATTCGACGGGAAGTGAGCCTCGATCGCACGATTGTCCTGGGACAGATCAGGGAGAGCGTCCGTCGCGTCCTGGGTGTCGAGCGCTTGACCATCCGTGTACACCCGGACGAACTCGCGGCAGTGCGGGAGCAGAAAAGCGTTATTCAATCGAACGGCGATTCGATTCGTGAAATCGTCGTCGAAGGCGACGAGGGACTTGCACTGGGCGACTGTGTTCTCGAAAGCGACATGGGAAACATCGATGCGCGGCTTTCGACCCAGCTGAAGCAGATCGAGAACGTGCTGTTCGAGAGCAAGGTGGTGTCATGAGCCGGGGCGTAAGAGTCCAGAGGGAGAACGCGTGATGGAAGCCGCTACGCTATTCCAGACAGAAGGCAGTCCGAAGATTATCGGTTTCGCCGAGAACGTCGATACGTACTTGTCTCGCCTCAAACACGTTGACCTGATTAAAGTCAACGGCCGCGTCACGCAGGTTATCGGCTTGGTTGTAGAGTCGAACGGTCCGAATTCGTCCCTCGGTGAAGTCTGTGTCGTCAAGTCGAAGGGGGGCGAGGATGTGTGCTACGCCGAAGTCGTGGGATTCCGCAACAATCGCGTTCTATCGATGATCCTGGGGGATGCGGCAGCGATTAGTCCGGGAAGTGAGATCGTCGCAACGGGGCGTGCGCTGTCAGTGAGCGTCGGTAAATCGCTTCTTGGTCGTGTTATCGATGGATTGGGACGGCCATTGGACGGAAAAGGACCTATCGAGCCTGAGGAAATGCGCCCTATCAACAATGCTCCACCGAACCCGCTCGAACGTAAACGCATCGTGGAGCCTGTCGCCACCGGCATACGGTCGATCGATGCGCTTCTGACGTGTGGCAAGGGACAGCGTGTGGGTATATTTGCGGGAAGCGGAGTTGGAAAGAGCGTGGCGCTTGGCATGATTGCGAGGAACACAAGTGCAGATGTCAATGTCATCTGTCTTGTAGGTGAACGCGGCAGGGAAGTCGGAGAGTTTCTGGACAGGGAACTGGGGGTGGAAGGACTGAAACGGTCGGTCGTTCTTGTTGCAACGAGCGATCAGGCGGCCCTCATCCGGATCAAAGCGGTCTTCATGGCAACGACGATCGCAGAGTATTTCAGGGACAAGGGTTTGGATGTGATGTTGTTGATGGACTCCGTCACGCGGTTCGCCATGGCTCAGCGAGAGGTGGGTCTCGCAATTGGCGAACCGCCGACGACCAAGGGGTATACCCCGTCGGTGTTTGCGTTGCTGCCGAAAGTCCTCGAACGGGCCGGTAATTCGGTCACAGGAAGCATCACCGGTCTCTACACGGTGCTGGTGGAGGGGGATGACATGAACGAACCGGTGGCAGACGCCGTCCGCTCGATCCTCGATGGTCACATCGTGCTCTCGCGCAGATTAGCTTCCTCCGGGCACTATCCGGCCGTCGACGTTCTCGAAAGCGTGAGCAGAGTCATGCCGTCGGTTACGAGCGAAGAACAGCGGGATGCTGCACACAAGCTCCTGGACATGCTGGCGACCTATCGCGAGGCGGAGGATCTAATCAACATTGGCGCATACGTCAAAGGCAGCAATCCACGGATTGACGAGGCCATCAAGCGAATCGCACCGATCCGGTCCTTTTTGCGCCAGAAGTCAGAGGAGAAGGCGGAATTCGGCCGGAGCGTCCAATCGCTGATCACATTGATGCAGGAAGGCTAGCACGAATGATGACGGTTGACCAGAACAATACTTTCGCGACTGTCTCCGCTTCTTCAAAGTTCAGAACTGTTTTGAAGGTGAAGAAGATCCAGGAGAGGAAGGCTCAATCGGAATTGTATCAACTGGAGCTTGTCCACGCTCGGGAAGAAGCGACGCTGACAGAGATCAAGGAAACCCAGAAGACCGCGCTCACCGATGCGGTCAGGAACATGAAAATCAAAGCCACCGAAGCTCAGACGAGCAGGGCTTTTATCAAACAGCTTTCACGCGAGATCGATGAACAGAAACAAAAGGTTGCCCAGGTTCGGGCGGAGAAATTCGAGAAGCGTGAGGAATTGGTTGAGCGGTCGAAATCGTCGAACATGATCGAGAAGCTGGACAAGAAAATGCAGGCGGAAGAGACCAAAGAAACCGAACGGAAAGAACAACGTCTCATCGACGTTCTCGCTCAAAGAATACGCACCGAGATATCATGAAAACTGCAGTCATTCTCGTAGTGGGCTCGCTGATCTCATTTCTGACGCTGCTCACGGCGGGGTTGGCACTGAGGTCCGCAAAGCCGGAATGGTTCGGAGGAGCCGCGAAGGCGCAGCAGCCGGCAGCAACGACAACAAATGCCGCAACACGGGCATCGCGCGATTCACTCCTCGCCAGTGGTGGGGCGGACACGTCACAGACCGCTGCTCAGGATGTCAAAAATGACTCCTCGATGGCTCGCGTCGACACGATGCTTGTTGCGAAACTCTCATCGAAAGCTATGGACCTGGAATCCCAGGTAGATTCGCTGAAGCGACAGCTTCAGGGAGTGAAAACGAAAACCGATACGACGGCGCAGCAAGACTGGAAATCGACTGCAAAGCTGATCGAATCGATGGGCGCAGAGGAAGCATGTAAGATTCTCAAAGAAATGAACGACGCCGATGTTAAACAGGTGCTGGGAAAGGTCAAGAAAAGACAGGCGGGGAAAATCCTCGCAATTCTTGATCCGGTCCGTGCAGCCAAACTTCTGAGGTGAACAGTGGCAGATATCGTATCGATCCTGGGTGTAGCGCAGAGTCCAACTTCTCTCTCGCCGAAGAAGAGCCAAAATGAAACGGATGCCGGAATTGGTTCCGCGCAGGATGTTGCCGCTCCGCCGGGCAACACGTTTAATCCCATTCTTGAGCAGATGATCGCTGCGTCGCAGGCCGGGACCACACCAAAGGTTTCCGAATCGTCGGGCGATGCTGTGGAGACTCAGATACAATCTGCTCCTGATGAAAGTGACCAAGCTTCAGTCTCTGTGCCCTGCATCAGCGAAGAGTTGATGAAGGTAGCAGTATCAGCGCAGGGACTCATGGTTCTTCCTTCGGGAGCACAACCGGCTGCGAAGACGGACAGCGCGGCATCGACAGTCTCAGAAACTCTCATTACCGGGATCGGTATTGCGGTCAGTACGGCCGCCGCGGGAGGCGGAGCCGGGATCTCTCTTGCCAGGGACCTCGAACTTTCGCCTTCCGCAGTTGTGAATCCTCAGGCGGATTCTTCAGCCACCGTCCTGACGTATTCAGATTCGCTTCCAGCGAACGTGGCTGCGATCGCGTCCGCAGTCGACGAACCGAACTCCGGCAGCGAAACTGCGGTATCCGCCACGCTGTCGCCAGCGGGCCACGCCGATGCGATCTCTCAACTCATGGTCAAGACCAGTCCAGATCAGGTGCTGACCGAAGACGAACAGAACGCACTCTCTTCGTTGCGCCTGGTTCGTCCGACTGGCGATTCCGGTTTGAGTCAGGCCCGGGAATCGGTTCCTGATCGGACGATGAAATTTGAACCCGCGTCTGCACGAGAGAATACAATGCAGAATGCTCCAGCGAAACCGAAAGGTCAGCTCGAGTCCACCGGAACGAAATCGGAGTCGCCGTCATCACCACAGGGAAAGGTTGACGCCACACAATGGACGGCTCGCGTGACGTCTCAGAAGGACGCGGTCACACCGAAGTCGGAACCGGGGAATCAGAAGGTTGAGGTGGAGAGGCCTTTTGGAGCATCTGCCAACGCAATCAGGAAGAGCGATGTCCCCGGCATACAGCTGCCGCCTTCGCCGAGGATGGTCCAGGCGGATCTTGACTCTGGAAAATCGAATCCTGCGGAGGTCATAGCGCCAAGTGGGTCGGGAAGTCCTGTCACATTGACGCAGGTGAGTCGCGAATTGCTGAAGCTGGTTCAGGACAGACTCGGTTTGACGCGGGTTGCGAGCGGCAAGCCCGCGGTAAAAGCAGAGAACTCTTCCCATGGTGCGGTTGACATCGCTTCCTTCGCGACTGGTAATGGAACGACGGAGGTTCCGATTGTCCCTGATGGGGAACTGCCGGTTATCGATGTTGCGAAGCCGTCGCTGCAATCAGAAACCTCGAACATGCCTGGTGGCAAGCATGGCAGCATTAGGCTGGCTGAATCGGCCGTGGATGTGGTTGATCGAAGCGATGAAGACAGCCGGAGCAGTGGCGGGGTGAGGCGGAGTGCCGGGACCAATGCGGCGTCTGCCAGTGTTGACGTGGCAACGGCAGGCGGGATTGTTGGAGCAGGCGACCGTCCGATCAGTCTGCTGGAACGGAAGGAAGGTGGTGCGATCCCGTCCGGTGCTTCCGTTAGCTCAATCGTGAAGCCTGAGGTGAAACAGCAGGAGTTAGGGGCTGAAGTCGGGGAAAAGGAGAAAGAGCAGGATCAGCCGGCAACGTCCGAGAAGAGCGTTTCAAAGCAGGATGCCTCGACTAAGACTTCAGTTGATTCCAAAGGACCATCCGCCGCCGGAACCACATTCAAGGAAGCCGCTGAGATCCAGAGAAACCAGCCGACAGCGTTTCAGGCGAGGATAGAACGTCACGAGACTGTGACCGTGCAGCAGAAGCAGGCGACGTTTTCTCCAGAGCTATTGAACAGCGTCCCCGATCAGGTGGCGAAAGAAATATCTCTCAAGCTCCTCGACAAAGTGTCTGAAATGAGGCTTGTCCTGAAGCCCGAGTCCCTCGGAGAAGTTGAGCTCAACGTGAGGATGGAAGAGGGTTCGATGGTAGCCCGCATCGAGGTGAGCCATAATCAGGTCCGTACGGCACTGGAGGCGAATCTTGCTCAGCTGAGTGATGCTCTGGCCAACAAAGGTATCCGGGTCGATCGCATCGACATCCTGACGTCCTCGAATTCTTCATCCCGCGAGTCACAGAGCCAGGGTCGGGAAAAGAGCAAGGGGGGATCAAAACGCCGCGCAGATGTAGAAGGAGTGGAAGCCTACGAGTCAACCCGCTTTCTGGGTTACAATACAGTGGAATACCTCATCTGATCAGTCAGGAGAAAAACCATGGGAAACGTTCAGCCACTGACAAGCGGACAAACGGTTACTCCGGCCCGAACGCCGAAGAGCACGCTGGGTAAGGATGATTTTCTGAACCTGCTTGTAACGCAGATGCAGCATCAGGACCCTCTTGATCCTATGAAAGGCACCGAGTTCGCTGCGCAACTCGCGCAATTCAGCTCGCTTGAACAGTTGACGAACATCAATTCGAACCTCACGCAGAGTCTGACGGCTAACGCATTCCTGGCCTCCTCGATCAACAACGCCCTGGCCGCGACATTCATCGGCAAAGAGGTGCGGGCCTCAGCGAGTTCGTTCCAATACAATAACACGGGAAATGTGAAACTGGGGTACTCGTTGAGCACTCCAGCGTCGTCTGTAACCGTGAAGATCTACGATGGCGCAGGCAATCTTGTAAAAACGCTGGCCGGCTCAAAAGGAGTTGGCGAGAACAACGTTACGTGGGACGGAACGGACGAGAATGGTCAGAGGGTGGGGACAGGCAACTACACATTCAAGGTGGATGCGGCGGACAGCACCGGCGCCAGCATTGATGCGAAAACGTACGTATTCGGGAAAGTCTCGGGCGTACGGTTCAAACCAGAGGGAACTGTGTTTGTGATCGATGACGTCGAGATCTCGCTCGCAAACATACTTGAAATCATGCAAGGATAGTATATGTCGACAACCAACATCAATGGAGTCAATGTCCCCTTCCTGCCGATCGGCGGTGTGGGTGGACTAGCACAGAAGAAGCCGTTTGATGTGCCCGAGGAACGTTCGTTCAGAAAAGTCCTCGACAGCGAGTTGAGCGGGCTGAAGTTCTCGAAACACGCGCAGGACCGGCTTCAGCAGCGTCATATCGAGCTGACTGACGCGGATAAACAACAACTGGAAAAGGCCGTAACGCTCGCTGAACAGAAAGGCGCTCAGGATTCATTGGTGTTCTTGCGGGACTTGGCGTTCATCGTCAGCGTGAAGAACAAAACCGTCGTTACGGCGATTGACAATGAGCATCTGCGGGAAAACGTGTTCACAAACATAGATAGCGCGATTGTAGCATCATAACCAACAACCAGGGCTGGCCCTTTACGCCGCACACGCGGTCACAAAGGAGGCCCCTCCGCCAGGTTGACCGACCGATATCTGGCGAAGCATACACACAAAACTCTCAGGAGGGTACTACTATGGCATTTCTTCGGTCTCTTTCGGCAGGCGTCACTGGTCTGCAAAACTACACCACCATGATGGACGTAATCGGTAATAACGTCGCCAACATCAACACTATCGGTTTCAAGAGCAGCCGTATCACGTTTGGTGAATTGTTCTCTCAGACGGTACGTGGAGCGACGCAGAACACCGGAACCACAGGTGGCACGAACCCGGTTCAGGTTGGTCTTGGAGCATCTGTGATGTCGATCGATACGATTTTCTCACAGGGAGTTATCGAGTCCACTGGCAATCAGTCCGACCTCGCAATTGAAGGGTCTGGTTTGTTCATCGTCAGGAATGGCAACAAGAATCTCTACACTCGCGTCGGAGCATACGAACGCGATTCGACTGGTGCGCTCGTGATGAAAGGTACGGGAGCCGTGCTTCAGGGAAAGCTGGCCAATGGGCAGGGTGTTATTCCCGCAGGTGCCAGTTTGGGTGACGTGGTCATTGACATGTCAAGGAAGTCGGCACCAAAAGCGACGGACGTTGCGAAAATTGCCGGAAACCTGGACGCTTCGGCTGCCACGTACGTCCCGGCAGCGGCGGGCCCGCCGGCGGTTCCTGAATCTGGTGGCAAGGTCAACACGACGTTCAACGTGTTCGATTCACTCGGCATCACGCACGCATTCACTGCGACGCTGACCAAGAACGCGACGGCCAACAAATGGGACTACAAGGTGACTGACGCCGCAGGGGTATCGCTCGGGACGGGGAGTGTGACCTTCAACGCGGACGGTTCCGTCGCTACGGGATCGCCCGCTGTGATCCCGGCGGTTGCACTCACAAACGGTGCATCGAGCCTCAATGTCAGTCTTGATTTCAGTACGCTTACGCAGACCCAGGGAACTTCGGTGCTGACCCCGACCAATATTGCGGGATACGCGTCCGGAGATATGTCAAGTTGGGCAATTGACCAGAACGGCTACATCACCGGAAGTTTCACGAATGGCCAGGTCATGACGCTGGGTCGTATTGTACTCGGTGAGCCGACGAATCCGTCGGGCCTGAGCAGGGTCGGCGATGGTTTGTACGACATCTCGCCGAATTCCGGAACAATATCGATCATCAACCCGGGTGCCGGATCAACATCCCGGATCCTGCCATCATCCCTCGAGCAGTCGAACGTCGATCTGCCGGAGGAGTTCACGAAGATGATTGTGGCACAGCGCGGTTTCCAGGCGAATTCGAGGGTCATCACAACGAGTGATGAAATCCTGAATGAAGTGGTCAACTTGAAGCGGTAATCGTTTTCGCTCCGGGGAAGTCCGCGTGACTTCCCCGGAGTACTTGTTTTCTTGTCAAGAACAGAACGGATCCGGT
This sequence comes from Ignavibacteriales bacterium, assembly GCA_026390595.1. Classification (NCBI taxonomy): domain Bacteria; kingdom Pseudomonadati; phylum Ignavibacteriota; class Ignavibacteria; order Ignavibacteriales; species Ignavibacteriales bacterium. The sequence goes on along the minus strand of JAPLFQ010000030.1, from coordinate 24,076 downwards.
CCGTCACCTGGCAGTTTACTGCCGTGACCTTCCGGTTCAAATACAGGAGCATCCATGATTGAGCTGCACAGGTTGCAGAATCAGAAGATCATTGTCAGTGCAGACCTGATCGAATTCCTCGAATCGACCCCGGACACTATCATCAGCACGACGACCGGGAAGAAGATCATTGTGAAGGAGTCGGTCGATGAGGTCATTCAGAAGGTGATAGCCTACAAGAAGGAGTTCACATCGCCCAGGAAACGCAAAGCCTGATCGCCACAGGCTTTCAATAATCCACATCTGCCTACTATTAGCCAACAAGCTCGACACTCCCCGGTTTCTCCCCTTTCAGATCTTCACAGTATCCAACGATTCAGCCATTTCTGGCCTTTGAGAGCGCCGACCGGTTGGCACGAGGTTTGCCCGACTAGGTCTGGATAAACGGAGACCAATCATGGCAAAAGATACGCCCGCACTCGATCCTAAAGCACCACAACCAGCACCAGCAGCGCCGCCGGCGAAAGAAGGTCTGTCAATGAAGAAGATCCTGATGTTCGGCGGGCCGATCATCCTTGTACAAATCGTCGTCATTTACTTCCTCGTGACGAAATTCCTCGCCCCGTCGCCGGCACAGGGTGGACAGGAAGTCGTTGCAGCGGAACATGACGAGAAGAAGGGAGAAGGGGGAGAACAGACGACGCAAATCGTTGTCATTAAGGATGTTATTGTCAATCCGGCAGGGACAAATGGCAATCGTCTGCTGGTCACAACTGTCGGCATCGAAGTGCTGACCGCAGAGGCGAAAACGGAATTGGAGCAGAAAGAAGTTCAAACGCGCGACGTGCTCGTCACGATACTCACCGGCAAACGCCTGGAAGAACTGGCGGCCCCGGAACAACGGGATGCCCTCCGCGAAGAAATCGGCAAGAGCGTCAGCAAGCTGCTGCGCAGCGGTAAACTGAAAAACGTCTACATCAGCAAGTTCATCATCCAATAAGAACCTGATCACGCATGCCTGAGATTCTTTCACAACAAGAGATCGATAGTCTTCTCGCCGGGATCTCGACCGGTGTTGTCGAGCCCGTCGTGCCTGAAGAAACGGAACGGAAGGCTGTGCGTGACATCATCACGTTCGATTTCCGGCTTCCGCACCGCCTTTCGAAAAATCAGCTGAGAACGCTTCAGGCGGTGCACGAAGGCTTCAGCGAGACATTTGGCTCCTACCTGATTTCGAGGTTACAGACAAACCTGAATGTGTCAGTGACTTCAGTGGACCAGATCTTCTACTCGGAATATGTCCTTTCTATCGGCAATCCAAGCTGTCTGTATTTGTTCCGCATTGTCGAATCAGACGCCCTTGCAGTGATTGAGCTTTCCCCGCAGCTCGTTCTTTCGATCGTTTCCCGGCTGCTCGGCGGCTCGCTGGAGTCTGAGAAAGACCCAAGACTTATTACGCAGATCGAACAGAGCATCATCAAAGGAATCGTTCTCAGAGCGCTCTCTGACCTGCAGAAGGCGTGGAAAACAGTCGGCTCGCTCACATTCCAGCTCGAACGGTACGAGTCGGAGGGTGATTTCGTCCAGATTGCACCGATGAGCGAAATCGTTCTCCTGGTGTCGCTCGAACTGTCATTCGGGGACCAGAAATATCTCATGAATATCTGCTTTCCGACATTTGCTCTCGATGAAGTGCTCTCGAAGTTGAACACACAATCGCTGAAGAGCATGACGATCTCGAGCAAGAGCGGGAAATGGTCCACCGCCTTGATGAAGGACATCTCGACAACCACGGTCCCGGCAACGGCTGTGCTCGGTTACACAACGATCGCGCTGAGTGAACTCTTGGAACTCGAGCCTGGTGATATTCTTCGGACGAACCTTCCCATTTCGGGCGAGGTGGAAGTGGACATCGGAGGTAAGCCCTGGCTGTGGGGCAGACCTGGTGTTTCGAACGGCCGGATGGCGGTCAAGGTTCAGCGCGTAGGGTCGGAAGCACAAAAGGATTCTCAATAATCACCAACGAAGAGATGGCACTATGGATGCACATGATGAAGAAGCGAAGGCAGAAGAACTGATGCTCGAGGCGTTTGCAGCCGGGCAGGCTCAGACGCAGGAGAGTGTGCAGGCGGCTCAACCGGCAGCGGAAGTACAGACTGCCCAGTTCCAGAAAGTCGACCCGAGTCCGCACAGCGGTTCGAAGGACCGGAAGATGGACATGCTGATGGACCTGACACTGCAGGTGTCCATCGAGCTGGGCCGGACCACGATGTTGATCAAGGATATTCTCGATCTGCAGCGTGGCTCCGTAGTGGAGTTTGAAAAGCTAGCCAGCGAGCCGGTCGACATTCTGATCAACGGCAAGAAAATGGCTGAAGGAGAAGTGGTCGTCATCGAGAAGCACTTCGGAATCCGCATCACAAGCCTGGTCGAGACGGCCGAGCGTGTCAAAGCACTGGGGAGGTAAGTATGGAATTCGCACTTGTCAAGACGATCTTCTCCCTGATAGCTGTGCTTGGGTTGATGGTCGTGGTACTGCTAGCGGTGAAGAAGTTCTCGCATATAGGCTCCGGGAGCAGGGCAAATCTGGTCGATATCGAGGTCCTGAGCCAGAAGGTTCTTCAGCCGAAGCGCATGCTGTACGTCGTCAAGGTCCTGAACAAAGTTCTGGTGATCAGTTCCACCGAGCAGGGTATCCAGCCGGTTGGGGAGATCGATGACGCGGCCGTAGTTCTATCGCTGGAAGCCCGGCAGGAAAGCGCCCGGGATCAGAAGGAGTCCTCGTTTGTGAGCTTCAAGCAAAGACTCCGCACCGCCGAGACGCTCGGTGATTTCTTCCACAAACCTTTCAATGTCATCCTCTGGAGAGGGGATAAGCCGGGGATTGCTTCCTCCGTCGACGCAGGCAAGGTAGTACACTCGTAATCCACGGGCACAGGGACTGCAGGGACGCGTCGTTCAATACGCTAAGGAACCATGATTAGAAAACTCGCAGTTGTATGTTTGTTGCTCGCCGTTCTGGCGGCAGAATTGCCGGCTCAGCAAAAGATTCTTCCGATGCCGAAAATTTCCTTCGAGGTGGGTAAAGCGACAAAGCCGGAGGATGTCTCCGTCACGCTGCAGATCCTGTTTCTGATGACGATCCTGTCGCTTGCGCCGGCGTTGCTGATTCTCACGACCGCGTTCACACGCATCATCGTTGTGCTCCATTTCCTGAAGCAGGCCATGGGAACGCCGCAGATGCCTCCAGCGCAGGTGCTCCTGGGGTTGGCGATGTTCCTCACGTTCTTCGTCATGGCTCCCGTCTGGAACAAAGTTAACACCGAGGCACTCCAGCCCTACCTCCAGAACAAGATGACGATGAACAATGCATACGACAAGGGCGTGGAACCGCTGCGCGAATTCATGTTCAAACAGACCCGGGAGGAAGATCTTGCCTTGTTCGTCAAGATGGCGAACCTGGAAAAACCGAAGAACAGAACGGAAATTCCAACCTATGTGTTGATTCCGGCGTTTTCTATAAGCGAGCTGCGGATCGGGTTCCAGATCGGCCTGGTGCTCTTCGTTCCGTTCCTGATTATCGATATGGTTGTGGCAAGCATTCTCATGGCCATGGGCATGATGATGCTGCCCCCGGCGATGATCTCGATGCCGTTCAAAATACTCCTGTTCATTCTCGTGGATGGCTGGCACCTCGTGATCGGATCTCTGATCGCCAGCTTCCATGTGTAAGTCCCCGCATTCGGTTCACAGCAGACAGAGAACATAGCATGACAGAAGATTTCATCATCCACGTGTTTCGGGAAGCATTTTATACCCTCATCCTCGTCTCAGGTCCGACGCTTCTGATATCGCTTGTTATCGGCTTGTTGATTTCGATCTTTCAGGCCGCGACGTCGATCCAGGAGGCAACACTTACCTTCGTGCCGAAGATCATTGTGATGGCTGCAGTCATCGTCCTGACGCTCCCCTGGATTCTTGATATCCTGATGTCGTTCACAATCAACTTGTTCAGCCAAATACCCACGCTGGGACACTGACCGCATGGAAGTGTATGTTTCACAATTCATGGTCTTTATTCTGATGTTTGCGAGGATCGCGTCGCTGATCGTGGTCGCACCAATCCTCGGCCATCAGGCGATTCCGGCGCAGCTCAAAGTGGCCCTGGCGCTCTTTCTGACGTTTGTGCTCTTCCCCATGCAGTCATCCGTGGCATTGAAAATCGATATCAAGTTAATCGGCATGATTGTGCTTGTTCTGCAGGAGATTTGTGTAGGACTTATCATCGGGTTTGCAGTTGGGTTGTTGTTCGCCGGCATCCATTACGCCGGTGAACTCATCGGCTTCGATATGGGATATTCCATCGCCAGCGTGTACGACCCTGAGATGAACGCTACGATTCCCGTTGTGGGTGAAGTCCTCTATACGTTTATGGCGCTGGTGTTTCTCGCTCTGAATGGACATCATTTCATACTGCAGGCACTGCAGCTGAGCTACAAAGCGGTTCCCATCGGTGGATTCTCCCTTGCGGCAGCCGCATACCAGAAGATGGTGAGTCTCTCCGGACTGATGTTTGCCGTTGCAGTCAAGTTCGCCGCCCCGGTCATCGTTGCAATGTTCCTCACCAACATAGCCCTTGCGATCATCACTAGGGTGATGCCGCAGATGAATATCTTCGGTGTCGCATTTCCATTGAAAATCGGAGTCGGCCTTGTCGTCCTGATGACGTCGGCACCCGTGATGGTATTCGTGTTCAAGAAGCTCCTGTTGGTGTTTGAAAACAATATTCTTGAACTGGTGAGGGCATTGTAGAGATGGCAGAAGAGATGCCAAATGCCGACGAACGCTCTGAACCGGCGTCGGACCGCAAGAAGGAAGAATCCCGGAAGAAGGGACAGGTTGCGAAGAGCATGGAGCTGAACTCCGCCCTGGTGCTCATCTTCGGCCTGATGATCATTTACTTCTCCGGCGGTATGATCGCACAGCAGCTCAGCGCGGCTGCAAAATCGTTTTTCGCTCACGCTGCAGAGATGGAGATTACGCGCAACACGCTGCAGAATGAATTCGCCCGCGTGTTCGCTATCATCGGTATCGCAGTCGCTCCTCTGGCAATAGGTCTGGTCCTCGTCGGACTCCTGGCGAACTTCGCTCAGGTCGGCTTTCTTCTGACGTTTGAGACCATCCGCCCAAAATGGAGCAAACTCAATCCGTTGTCCGGAATACGAAACATCCTCATTTCACGCCGTTCGGCCGTCGAGCTCGGCAAAGGGGTTGTCAAGATCTCGCTCATCGGCCTTGTCTCATATTTCACGCTCGATTCAATCCTCTCCGATTCCCTGCAGTTGATCGACGCCGACGCCAATGCCGTCATGGCCTTCATGGCAAAAGGGGCGTTTGCGGTAGGGTTAAAGGCCAGTGCAGTCATGCTCGTCCTGGCCGGGTTTGATTACGCGTTCCAGAGGCTTGAGTACGAACGCAACCTGCGGATGACGAAGCAGGAAGTGAAGGAAGAGTATAAGATGCTGGAGGGAGATCCTCTGGTGAAGGGGCGGATCAAAACCATCCAGCGTCAGATCGCCTACAAGCGCATGATGACAGACGTCCCTAAAGCTGACGTTGTGGTGACGAACCCCACGCACCTTGCGCTGGCATTGAAATACGACCTGGCAAAGATGACGGCACCGAAGGTTGTTGCGAAAGGCGCAGACCTGATTGCCCAGAAAATCAAAGAGGTCGCCAAGCAGAACAATGTTCCCATTGTTGAAGACAAGCCGCTTGCGCAGGCGCTGTACAAGGCGGTTGACATAGGCGATGAAGTGCCTGAACAGCTGTTTCAGGCGGTTGCTCAGGTGCTCGCATACATCTATCGTATGCGCGATCAACACAATCGAACTCACAGGCGGTAGGAAACTGTGGACGAACGAGCCCCCAACGGTGTCAGTGTATTGATGAATTCAGGCGCGATGAAGGCGCTTGCCCGGAACACCGATGTCTTTCTCGCTGTAGCGGTTATCATGATCATTGCGCTCATGATTATCCCGCTGCCTGCGATGCTGCTCGACATCTTCCTTTCCGCGAATATTACCATCGCAATCGTAATTCTCATGGTCTCGATGTACATCACGAGCCCGCTGGAGATCTCCGTGTTCCCGGCGATGCTGCTCGTGATCACGATCTTCAGGCTGTCCCTTAATGTTGCCTCGACGCGCCTCATCCTCGGAACAGGATACGCGGGAGACGTGATCAGCTCGTTCGGCACGTTTGTGGTCCAGGGTAACTACGTCGTTGGATTTATCGTCTTCCTCATCCTTGTGCTCATTCAGTTCATCGTCATTGTGAAAGGATCGGGGCGTATCTCGGAGGTCGCCGCCCGGTTTACACTGGATGCGATGCCCGGAAAACAAATGGCCATCGACGCCGACATGAACGCCGGACTGATAACCGAGATGGAAGCACGCCAGCGCAGGTTGCAGATCACCCGGGAGGCGGAATTCTATGGCGCGATGGACGGCGCCAGCAAGTTCGTCAAGGGGGACGCGATCGCCGGATTGGTCATCAACGTGATCAATATCGTCGGTGGTTTTGTGATTGGGGTAGCGCAGCGGGGGATGAGCTTCACCGACGCGCTGAAGAGCTACACGCTGTTGACGATCGGCGATGGACTCGTCACGCAGATACCGTCGCTGATTATCGCGACGGCGGCTGGCATGATCGTCACGCGCAGCGCTTCCGGTGAACACCTGGAGCAGGAGTTGAGGGGACAGATCCTTGGCAAGCCAAAGGCGCTTCTCATCGCTTCGGGAGCTCTCCTGGCTTTCGCAATTGTACCGGGCCTTCCGACGGTCCCATTCCTGATTCTCTCCGGCCTGTCCGGGGTTGTCGGCTACGTGAACCTGAAGAACGGTCCTGCCGTCTCCGTCGCGGTGCCCGAAGGTGGACAAACGCCGAAGGAGATCAAAAAGAAAGAGGAGCAAATTGAGGATTTCCTTCAGGTGGATCCGGTCGAATTGGAAATTGGTTACGGCCTGATCTCGATGGTCGATGAGGCCAAAGGGGGGGACCTTTTCAACCGCATCACCAATCTGAGGAAGCAGCTCGCGCTCGAGTTCGGCATCATCATTCCCCCGGTTCGGGTGCGGGACAATCTGCAGCTCGAGCCAAGTGAATATGTGTTCAAGATCCGCGGGAATGTCGTCGCCACCGACCGGATAGTGATGGATAAGTTCCTTGCCATGAACCCGGGCTTTGCGGCGGAAGAAATCGCCGGCATCGCGGTGAAAGAACCGGCATTCGGACTTCCTGCCGTGTGGGTGTCGGAACGCGAACGCGAAGAGGCGGAGCTCAAGGGATACACGGTCGTCGATCCGTGCACCGTGCTTGCGACGCATCTGCAGGAAATTCTGAAGCGCAACGCCGACAAGATTCTGAGCCGTCAGGATACCAAGAAACTGATCGAGAATCTCAAAAAGGAATACCCTGCAGTCGTCGAAGAGCTCAATCCTGACACACTGCCTCTCGGCACTGTACAAAAGGTGCTTCAGAACCTCCTGAAGGAAGGTATCCCGATTCGCGATCTCGCCACGATCCTCGAAGCACTCATCGACTATTCAAGGGTCACGAAGAATGTGGAGGTCCTGACGGAATACGTCAGACACTCCCTTTCTGAAACGATTGCAAGGATGTACGGTGACGAACGCGGGATCATTCACGCGATCGCAATGGACCCCGCGCTGGAGCAGGTGTTAACGCACGCGTTGCAGAGTAATCGCGAGAGCAGCCCGAGTCTCGGCCTTTCCCCTGTCACGGTCCAGGGTATCCATCAGAGTCTGCAGGAGAATGTGAAGACTGCAACGATTGCCGGTTATCAGCCCGTCGTCCTCTGCGTTGCAACGGTTCGACCGTATTTCTACAGGCTTGTTCATACGACGTTCCCGAATGTTGCTGTGCTTTCGTTCACCGAACTCCCACCCGAAACGGATATCGAATTCCTAGGAAAGCTGGAGGCAAGCGATGAGAATTAAGAAATTTGTCGGTCCGGACATCAAGAGCGTTACACAACAGATGAAGAACGAACTTGGTCCGGACGCTATCGTCTTGAATACGCACCGGGTCTCAAAGGGGGGTGTACTCGGAGTCCTCGGGAAAGAACTCATAGAAATCACCGCAGCAATCGACGAGCAGGTGGACCTGCAGCATTCCACGTACTCCCCGGGGGGAAGCCGTGACGCAGACGGGCGGCACGCAAGGAGCTTCGAGGCCCTGCTGAAGAATACCGGCCTCCAGGTGCCAACGGGAAATGTGCGCGGTGAAAGCCATCAGACTGTCGACGGTTTGAGAAAAGTGGCTGAGCATTTCGAAAAGCGGCATACGGAGAGCTCCAAATTGATTCCGCCGCAGGCGAGAGAAGCGGCCGAATACTACCACCTGAAATCCGAAGTGGAGGATATCAAATCCACAGTGACAGAAATTGCGCACACGCTGAGATTCAGCCAGACGCCCGCCCTGCCGGATCATCTGAAACGGGCGTATGTGGATCTGATTGAACAAGATGTCAGTGAGGAATCGGCAACCAGGTTGACGGATGCTGTCTTCAAGAGCGTGCCTCCCGGGCATCTGGACAGGAAAGAGATCATAGACCGGCGCCTGATCGAGACGATCGCCGCTTTGGTGAAAACCGGAGCCCCCCCCAGGCACAAGACGAAGCGTTCCCGGGTCGTCGCGCTCGTTGGTCCCACCGGGGCAGGCAAGACAACGACGATTGCCAAGCTTGCTGCCATTGAGAAGTTCCTGAACAGCGCGCGGGTTGGTTTGATCACCGTAGACACATTTCGGATCGGAGCAATTGAACAGCTCCGGACGTTTGCCTCCATTGCTGATATTCCCATGGAAGTAGTCTACAGGCCGTCGGAAATGAGCGCAGCACTGAAGAAATTCTCGGACAAGGACGTAATCCTCGTCGATACGGTCGGCAGAAGCCAGCGCTCCTCAAAGGACCTGACGGAGTTGAGGAAATTCGTGGAAGCTGCCAAACCGGACGAGGTACACCTGGTCCTGAGTGCTTCCACCGGCGCCAGAACACTCCTCGAAATCGTCGAGAAGTTCAAGGTTCTTCGCCCGAACAACATCATTTTTTCGAAAATTGATGAGGCGGTTACTTTCGGACCACTGTTCAATATTGCGCAGAAGGCAAATGTGAACGTTTCTTATCTGACGACAGGACAAGGAGTTCCGGACGATATCGTCGTAGCCGATGGCATCAAGTTTGCATCATTGGTGTATCAAGGCGCATTGGCTCATGCATGACGAGACACACATACAGGATCAAGCTTCAGGGTTGCGGCGGATGACATCCAGGCGTCATGTCGAAGTCGGCCGCGTCCGACCTCATGTCGTCACGATTACCTCTGGAAAGGGGGGCGTTGGCAAGAGCACTGTCGCGTTGAACCTGGCCATCACACTCTCGGAAACAGGCAAGAATGTTCTCCTGCTCGACGCGGACGCAAACCTCGCAAACCTGGACGTGATGCTCGGCATCTCACCGAAATGGAGACTGAACAACGTGTTGAGGGGCGAGCTTGGGATTGAGGACGCAGTGGTGAGCCCGTACCAGCGGCTGAAGATTCTCGCAGGGAGTTCAGGCGATCCTGCGTATCCGCAGCTCGATCTGGAGCACCAGAACCGGTTGATGCATGACCTCGTATCGACAGAGGAACATTTTGATCTCGTCGTAATTGACACGGCGGCGGGACTGAGCAGAGAGATTGTGAATTTCGCCATTCATTCAGACGACGTCTTGGTCGTCACAAACGTCGAACCGACGTCGGTGATGGATGCCTACGCGATGATGAAGATCATCCTTGCGGGAAATCCCGGCATTCCAATCAGTTTTCTCATGAACGCCGTGCGGCTCGCTCAATGTGCCAACGAGGCTGCGGAGAAACTGCAGACTGCGCTCTGTCACTTCCTGAACGCGCAGGCCAGCTACATCGGCTTCATTCCCTATGATGACAACACACTGCGGGCGGTCGTGCAACAGCAGCCATTGGTGAAGCTCTATCCTTACTCACCAGCAGCGCTGTCTCTTCGGGCACTCGCAAGGACATTTGGTGCTCAGGTACCATCCCACACGGAAGCAAGGAGGCTGGAGCCGGTATGAACAAGATCATCTTCCAAATTGGAGCATTGGCGTTCTTCGTTTCCCTTGTGGCGTTCTCGACGGAACGCTATCCGGTTCTTGACACCGTTGCCCGTGCGTTTATTGTATTTGTCATTGTCACGGTTGCACTTTCAGCGCTCCTTGCCCTTGCAGTGTTGATCGCAAGCAAAGAGCGGAGTCCGCAAAAAGAGGAGCCGCGCCCTGTGAGTAAACCATCGCAGACTGCGGCCTAGTCAGGGGGTTCCAGAATATTCATGATGACCATGTCTGCACAGAGATCCATGGAGCACCGGTCGATGTCCGGCGAAGATCTATGCTGCTCAAAGAAAGATCTGGTCGAGAGCAATCTCGGGCTTGTCCGTTATGTGACGAGCCGGTTTGGCTTTATTCATACAGCACAGGAGCGTGTTCTTGAAGAGAAGGATCTGATCCAATTCGGACTCCTCGGATTGCTGGACGCTATCGAGAAGTTTGATCCGGCAAAGAATGTACGGTTTGAGACGTATGCGGTAACCAGGATCCGGGGCACCATCCTCGACGAATTGAGAAAACTCGACTGGATTCCGCGATCTGTTCGGAAGAAGGGGCGGCAGGGAAACCGGGTAGTTCAGGAATCTGAGAGCGCGGACAACCAGACGCTCACGGCCGGGGAAATTGCGACGAAACTCTCGTTAACGATTGAGGAATATCAGGAATTGCTGACCGCAGCGAAAGGTGCCACCATGGATCACCGTGTCAGTTACGACGACGAAACCGATGTTATTCAGAACATCGCAGCCGATCCGTCCACCGACCCCCATGAGATTCTGTGTGCCGAAGATACGCGGAGCCGGTTGATCGGAGCGCTGGAGTCGCTGGAAGAGCGGGATCGCCTGGTGATGGCACTGTACTATTACGAAGAGTTGACATTCCGGGAGATCGGCCGGATCCTTCGGATTTCGGAGTCACGCGTATTTCAAATCCACACAGCTGTTCTGCAAGAATTGCGCACATACTTAGAGGACACGGTATGACAACAACGTCCGATCAGTTGGTGTCCGAAAGCTACGTCTCCCTGGTGAGGCGTCCCTCGATTTCGAATCGCGTGAATGAGATCATCGAACTCGTCGACAATCCGCTCACGAGTGTGGCGAAACTCACGTCGGCAATTTCAAAGGACCAAACGCTCGTCAGACGGGTGTTGCGGCAGGCGAATTCGCCCATTTACGGGTTTTCGCGACGCGTCAAGGACCCTAATTTTGCCGTTATCCTGCTCGGATTTGACGCTCTCCGCGAAATGGTGGTTCGTTCCATCGTCACGGGGGCGTTCCGACGCATGGTGAACAGTATGATTCGGTTCGAGGCGTTCTGGGACCATTCCATCGGATGTGGGCTCGGGGCACGCTTCATCTCTGAGCAGACCGGCCTTTGCGACCCGAACGACGCGTTTGTCGCCGGGTTGCTCCATGATATTGGCTATGTCATTCTCAATGAGCACGTCAGTGATGATGGGATGAACAAGGGGGGCGCAGGCACTTCGAAAGGGTTAGTCTCCGCGTCCCTCCCGAAACAGGATCATGCTGATGTAGGTGCCTGGCTGGCGACGCACTGGCATCTGTCGGATGATATCGTCACGGCGATCAGGCTTCACCACAAGCCGGCCTCCGCGACGACGCACAGGACCTTGGTCTCCATCGTTCATACCGCTGAAGTTCTCTGCCATCGTCTCCAGATTCACAAGACGGATTACGAATCGATCGAAGGATATGACCCTCAGGCGCTTGCGACTCTAGGGCTGACGGAAGCGGCGCTGACCAACGATTCTGCCTCAGGATACGTTGCCTCAATCCGCGAGGACCTTTCCCACGCTCCGAAGTTTGCAACCCTGATCACGGAACTGAAGCAGAACCTCGTTGAGGTAATGCAGGAGCTGTCAGAACAGGAACGGGTCGTACTCGCCCTGCTGTACTATGAGGGGCTTCCGATTGTGGACATTTCCAGAGTGTTGGGCGTTTCAGTTCCGGATGTCGAGCAGTTGCAGACCACAGCCCTTGCCAGACTGCGCGCAGCAATAACCCTAATTGTGTAGCTTCTCCCATGCTCTCTGCTGACTACATACGCGATAAAGTTAAAACCATTATCAACCTGCCAGCGCTTCCGTCGATTGCGATGGAGGTTGTGGAGATGGTGGATAATCCGAAGACTAGCGCCTCGCAACTTGGAAAGATCATTTCCACCGACCAGGCGCTGACCGCGAAAGTCCTGAAGATCGCGAATTCCCCGTTCTACGGGTTCCCCAAGAAGATCGCGACGATCGATTTTGCGATCATTGTCCTCGGTTTTGATGCGCTGAAGGAGATTGTCATCAGCATCTCCCTGGTGAGTTCGCTGCAGAAAAAGTCGGACAAGTATTTCGATTCGAAGGCCTTCTGGGACCATTCCATTGCAACCGGAGTCATCGGACGAAGGCTCGCGAGGGATCTCGGCTACCGTGTGAGCGGAGAAGTGTTTGTCGGAGGACTGCTGCACGACATGGGCATTTCGGTCATGCATCGCTACTTCAACAATGAGTTTAAGCGCATTGTCGATATTGCACGCGAAAGCGATCTGACGTTTATGGAAGCGGAGGAGAGCGTTTTGGGTGTCACGCATGCGGACATCGGCAGCTGGCTTGCCGAACGATGGAACCTGCCCGATCACCTTGCCGAAGGCGTGCTGCTGCACAGCGACCCGGGCAAAGCGGAGAAGAACCCTGATCTGGTTGCCATTATCCACTGCGCGGACGTGTTCGCGGCGAGAATCAACGGCGGAGCAGTCGAGTTTGATAAAGGAATCGAGTTTGACGCCGGGGCCCTCACGCGGCTGCAGCTGGACGATCCAAACGTGCTTGAGGAATACATCAGAAACTACACCGAAGTGATCAACGCCGATATCCGTGAAGCGGCGATGCTTGCGCATCTGAATGTGATGTAAAAATGACATCGAACAAACATAATAATCCATCAGAGGACCGACCCCGCCTGCATCTCGTGGATGAGGCTGAGCCGCGGATAGAGCAGTTCATCGAAAACAGGGAGATGTACATCAAGGCCCTGGAACAGACGATCGATGCCCTGAAGCGGGAGAACAATCAGTTCAACAAGAACAACCTCGACATTCGGTCGTCGATCGACGAGCTGGTCGCGATGCAGCGGCTGTCGAACACGATCAGCACGGCCGTCGAGCCGGAGCGCATTGTGAGCACGCTCATCGAGCTGAGCCAGCAGGTGCTCCCCATCATCGAAGCGAACGTCTTCTTGTTTGACATGTCGGATAAGCGCTTGCTCCCGTTGACATCTCATGGCTCGGAGCTCCTTGTGGCCGAGGCCCAGCAGCACCTCGAATCAGGCATCGTGGACTGGGTGTTCTCGGAAAAGAAGACCGTGATTATCCCCGATCTCTCTCATATGATGGGAGACGGATCGCCCCAGAACTTTGTGATCGTCCCGTTGGTGCTGCGTAACAAGGATGTCGGTATCTACCTGATCCACACACAGAAGCCGCAGCAGGAATTCTCCAACCAGGACATGCAGCTCCTCACCGTGCTCGCAAACCAGGCCGCGGCCGGGGTCGAGAACTGGCGCTCCTATCACCAGCTCGTGAAGGCCAACCAGGAATTGAAGGCCTCCCACGCGCAGATGATGCAGGCGGCGAAGCTCGTCGCACTCGGCGAGTTGGCAGCAAGTATCGTCCACGAGATAAAGAATCCAATCCAGATCCTCATGATGCATCTGGACATGGCGATGAAGGGAAAACCGGTACCAAACTGGCTTGAGATGTTCAACCAGCAGGTGCGGCGGCTCGCGGAGATCACGAAACGGCTGATGACATTCTCCCGGAAAGTGTCGGACGATTTCCAGATCGAGCTCGTGGATGTTAACAAAGCCATCGAGGATGTCGTTGCAATTGTCAAGCATGATTTCCAGAACAACAGGGTCGCAATTTCCACGGACTTGGCTGCGACGCTGCCAACGATCCCCGGGAACGCCAACTATCTCCAGCAGGTGTTTCTTAATTTGCTCATCAACGCCCGGGATGCCATGCCGGACGGAGGCAAGGTGGCGGTCTCTACGGAGTCGAAAGGATTCAAAGTGCTTGTCCACGTGGCAGACACCGGCACTGGAATTCCGAAGGAAGTTATTGAGAAGATCTTCGCTCCGTTTTTCACCACGAAGGAAGCCGGCAAGGGAACGGGACTCGGTCTCTCGATTTGCAGCAAGATCATATCGCAGCATAAGGGGGAGATCAAGGTGCAATCGTCCCCCGAAATGGGGACTACGTTTTCTATCAGCTTGCCTGTGAGGAGGACTGCCCAATGAGATCTCGCACAACTGCTCTCATGGTTTCGATGATTCTGCTCTCCTGTGCGGCTGCCGGGATGCAGGATGACGCCGCGAAAGGAAATGTGCGCTATGCCGTTCGTCCCGAGTACACCCGCCTCCTGGTGTTCTTCAAGGGACCGTTGAAGTATTCTCAGGAACTACGCGGCAATGTCCTGACGCTGACCGTGACTGATATCAAATCGGCGCTTTCTCAGAGCGGGTGGAACAAGCAGTTCCGTAACGGCCTCATAGAGAACGCATCAGTCGAACCGGTTGTCAACGCGACTTCTAAAATAGTCATGCTGCTGCGGAATGGCTACGCGAGGTTCCAGGTAACCCAGCACGACCGTCACGAGGCAATCTGGATCGATGTGTTCGCGAAGAACACCGTAGCCCCAGCCGCGAGCATCGTCGCAAATGAATCTCCGGTAAAGACGAGGGTTGCTCCAACTCAGACGAAAGAAGCAAAGCAGAGTCGGCCTCAGGCCGCAGCGAAGAGATCACAGGACAGAGCATTGCCGGACGATCCACACCATCCGTCGCCGCTGTTCGACATCGCTGCCCTCGCCCGTCAACAGCTCGAGGATGCTGGTCATCCGAAAGCAGCAGGTAATGCACCGGCGCAGGCGAATCTGACATTGCAGAGCTCGAAGTCCGGTTCGGAGCCAACTCCCGCAGGTAGGAAGCTCCTGGTGTGGCTTGTCGTGGCAGGCTTTTCTCTCCTGACCTCCATCGCCGCATTGGCTATCCTCATCAAGCGGAAGATGACCAGGGCAAACAAACTCGAACAGCTGCTCTTCGCATCAGCGCAGGCGCGGTCGTTACAGACGCGCACGCCGAACGACGAAGAGAGGGGTGAGGCCGCTGTCCCCGAGCGCTCACGGGAAGAACGGAAGTATGAATTCGAACCGGAGGAGAGGATTGAGCGGGACGGAGTGCCTGCACTGACGTTCGCAGAACAGTATCATAGGAATCAGGGAGACGTCGAACTCGCAATGAGAATTCGGGACAACGCACGGACGCAGGGTCATCTCAGCGTCACACGTACGATAGGAACTACCATCATACCGGCCAAGGGTAGAATCTCGGCTGCCAAAAAGCTTGGCGTTGGCAAGGGTGAGCTCGAATTGGCGTCGAAGCTCTTGCGGTTATCTCTCGCTCAGAAGGAGACGGAGGACGCAGCATGATCAAAGGAATCTACAATTCAGGTACAGGGATGCAGCCGCGGATGACGCGCCTCGAGGTCCTCGCAAACAATATCGCGAACTCGGCCACGACGGGGTACAAGAGAGACAGCCTTTTCATCCAGGCCATGAAGGATGCAGGGCTGTCGCAGGTCGAAGGGCTTGCGGATTTGAAAGGGTTGGACAGCAAGCAGTTTACCGACTTTTCAGAAGGTTCCTTTGCCCAGACACACAACCCTCTGGATCTGGCGATCCAGGGAAAGGGATTCTTCGTCGTCGAAACGCCGCAGGGGATCAAGTACACTCGCAATGGCGGGTTCTCGCTTTCGCAGGACGGGACGGTGGTCAATGCTGAGGGATATCCCGTGCTAAGCACGTCGGGCCATATTCAGATTCCGCGGCCCGAGAAAGCTGTTGGTTCGTCGATTACGATTAACGAGCGGGGCGAGGTGACGGTGGGAAAGGCAGTCCTTGGGCAATTGCGCATTGCCGACTTCCGCGACATGTCACAGCTGAGGAAAGCCGGCCAGACGATGTTTACGACCGATGCTCCCGAACAGCGCGCCGCAGTTGATGGTCATTCAGTAGTAATCCGTCAGGGGTTTCTGGAAGAATCGAACGTGGAGGCCCTGGGCGAAATGATTCAACTCGTGGAACTGAGCAGAAGTTTCGAAACGGACCAACGAACGATCAAAGCCCAGGACACGACGCTCGAGCGTGCGCTCGATGTCGGCAGGGTTTGATGATTTCCATTGATGAGGAGAGAGCATGAACAGAGCACTTCGAACAGCGGCAACCGGGATGTTGGCCCAGCAAATGAATGTGGACCTGATCTCGCACAACCTCGCAAACGTCAACACGACCGGTTTTAAGAAGAGCCGTGCAGAGTTCCAGGATCTTATGTATCAGACGATCAAAGCCAGTTCCACGTCTCCCGACGGGCAAACGCAGGAAGCAACGGAGATCCAGATTGGAAACGGTACGATGCCAGCTGCGGTCGTGAAGTCGTTCAGCCAGGGCGATGTGCAGCCGACAAACAACCCACTCGATCTGATGATCCAGGGAGAGGGATTCCTGCAGGTGAGGCGGCCGGACGGCACGATCGCATACACGAGAGATGGTGCGCTGAAGATTTCAGGAGAAGGCCAGCTCGTGACATCCCTCGGAGATATGATAGAGCCGGGGATCAGCTTCGGCACAGATACGGCAAGCGTCAAGATAGGAAAAGAAGGGACCATCGAGGCGACCATCGTGGGACAAACGACCCCGACGAAGGTTGGGCAACTCGAACTCGCAAAGTTCGTGAACCCCGGGGGTCTGAGGGCAATCGGGAACAACCTGTTTGTCGAGACTCCCGCCTCGGGGAAACCCAATCTGGGCGTTGCAGGGGGAGAGGGATTTGGAGATCTGATGCAGGGTTCGCTCGAGTCCTCCAATGTCGATGTGGTCGAAGAGATGATAAGCATGATCGTCGCTCAACGGGCATACGAAATAAACTCGAAGACGGTGAAAACTGTCGAGGATATGCTCGCCATGGCGAATAATTTGCAGCGGTAACGGATCAGACTCCTCGGGAGCGTACAAAGTGATGACGGCTTTTCTATCAATACTGCTCTGCCTCAATACCGGTGTGACGATTGTTCATCCCGACAGGATAAAGAAGGCGGTCGAGGCATATGTCGCCGGTCGATGGGAGTCAAAACGTGAGCAATTCCAGGTGGAGTTCCGGGAAGTTCCGTCGGCCATCAAGGTGTCATCATCGTCGTATTCCGTCCGCGTCGGGATCGGGTCAGTCCCGAAATTGAAGGGGTACGTCGGCATACCGGTTGAAATTGTATGCAACGACCGGGTCGAGCGAAGGATAGTAATCCCTGCACAAGTCAGGACGTATGGGAATGTCGTGGCGACGAACCGGCAGCTGCAGCGTCACGAGGCGATCACCGGCGGGGGCATGATGTCGCGGCGTCTTGAAACCACCGGCCTTCCGGAAGACGTCATTTTTGAGGGAACGGAGCTCGAAGGAATGCGGTCAGTCCGGATCGTTGGGGCGAATTCCGTTCTCTGTGCGAGCATGCTGGAACGATTGCCCGTTGTCAGGCAGGAGGATGCGGTGACGATATCCATTCGGACTGGCAAGGCGGTCGTGACTGCACAGGGGGTGGCGAAACAGGAGGGATGTGTCGGTGATATTATTGCAGTCCAGCGATCCGGTTCGAAAGAACGGCTCAAGGCGACTGTGCTTGATGCCCGCACGGTCTTCGTCGAAATCGGACAGCCCGTTCCCGGCATACAGAACAATTAGGTGAGAGAGGATGAAGATGATCAGGACGTGGGCTATGAGATGTGTGGTGTTGGTATGCGCAGCAGCAGTGGGCAGCATGGTGCAAGCACAGGATCTGCGGGAAAATCTGAGTCGATCTCTCTTTTCTGACCAGAAGGCAAATCATGTTGGCGACGCAGTTACGGTGCTCGTCGTGGAGGCATCGAGTGCATCAAATGATTCCAAGACCTCCTCGTCCCGTGAAAGCGGCATCTCACTTTCCGGATCAGCGAAAGCCGGCGCAACGCCGATTCCAGATGCCGGATTCAACCTCGGATCGGGAAACACCTTCAAGGGGTCTGGCGCCACGCAGAGCCAGGGCTTGGTGCGTGCAAGTATCAGCGCCCGGGTCGACTCTATTCTTTCCAACGGAAACATGTGGATCAACGGCAGCCGACTGATCAGCATCAACGGCGAGGAACAGGTAATCAAAATCTCCGGCATCATCCGTCCAACGGATGTTCAGGCAGACAACAGCGTCTACTCCTCCAGCATCTCCGATGCGAAGATAGTCTTTGAGGGGAGCGGGATGATCGACAGGTCGCAGGGCCCCGGTTGGCTGACGAAGCTCTTTCATTGGCTATTCTGAGCGTGACTATGAAATGCACATCGAAACTGGTTTTCGTTCTGCTGATAGTGTCGTTCCAGGCCGGTTGGTCTGCGACGAGGATCAAGGACATCGCGTACGTCAAGGGAGTGCGCGGTCAGCAGCTTATCGGGTACGGGCTGGTTGTCGGTCTCAACGGTACCGGAGACACGCAGCGATCGACATTTACGATCCAGTCTGTGACCAGTATGCTGAAACGATTCGGTATCACCGTTCCATCGAGTGACGTCCGGACGCGCAATGCGGCCGCCGTGATGGTGACCGCCACGGTCCCTGCCTTCTCAAAGGAAGGGGGCGCCATTGACGTGATGGTTTCTTCGCTCGGTGACGCGACGGGATTGCAGGGGGGCACGTTGTTGATGACGCCGCTGTCAGGGCTTGATGGCGCTGTCTATGCGACAGCCCAGGGAGCTCTCTCGGTGGGCGGCATGAGCGTGCGGGCCGGCGGAAGCGAAGTACGCCGCAACCACACCGCTGCGGGGAGAATCCCGAGCGGCGCAGTGCTCGAAAAATCCGTTACCACGGATTACGCGAAAGGCTGGAAGGTTGCCATAGTGTTGTTGCAGTCGGATTTCACGACGGCGAGCCGCATAGCCGAGGGAATCAACGCAAAGCTCGGGAAGAAGATCGCATGGGCGACGGATGCTTCCACGGTAGCTGTCGAAGTGCCGGACAGCTCCCGTACTGACGGCAAGCTTGTGGAATTTATCTCCATCATCGAGATACTTGAAATCAATCCCGACGTCGCTGCGCGCGTTGTCATCAATGAGCGGACGGGAACAATCGTGGTCGGCGGAAATGTCTCCATCCTGCCCGTGGCGATCTCCCATGGCGGTGTCAACATCGAGATTCAGCAGACTCCGGTCATATCTCAGCCGAATGCGTTTTCCAGCGGCAAAACCGTCTCTACATCAATGACGACTGTGGCTGCCGGGATTGACAGTTCGTCGGTCGTGGCGCTCGAAGGGGCTGCAACAGTGCAGGATATTGCGAAATCGTTGAACGCTCTCAAGGTGTCTCCAAGGGATATCATCGCCATTTTCCAGGCACTCAAAGAAGCTGGCGCTCTCAAAGCAGATCTTGTCATCATCTAAGCATGGGCAGGACATGATACCTGATGTCACAAATGCTGCAGCCACAGTTGAGGCCACTCCGAAGACGAAAGTCCTCGACGAGAAAGCCAAGCTGAAGCTCCAGAAGGCCGTCCAGGATTTCGAGGCGATCTTCGTCAATTACCTGCTGCAAAACATGCGGAAGACGGTGCAGAAATCGGAAGACGAGAGCTCCGATTTCGGCGGTGAGATGATGCAGGGGATGTTTGATCTGGAAATCGCAAAACATGTCGCCCGCAAGAGCAGCCTTGGAATGGGGGACATGTTGTACAGGCAGCTCACGGGCGAGAGCCTTCCGAAGCAGGCGCCGAGGCCGGCAAGTGCACCTGTCAGTCTGCCGGACCATGTGAAAGTGTCACTCCCCCCGCCTCCCCGTGCAACCGTGTCCATCGCTCCGGCCGACACGAGTTCGAAGAGCATGCCGAAAAGGATTGATCAGCTCCAGAACATCATTAAGGATGCGTCCACGAAGTATGACGTTGATGCGAATTTGATCAAGGCCGTCATCGCCGCCGAATCGGCCGGAAACCCCCGTGCGATGTCACCGAAAAGCGCGAAGGGGCTGATGCAGCTGATCGATTCAACGGCGACCGCCATGGGTGTCAAGGATGTGTGGAATCCGCAACAGAATGTCTTTGGAGGATCGAAATATCTCAAGCAGCTCCTTGACCGGTTTGATGGTGATGTGCGCCTGGCGGTCGCGTCGTATAATGCCGGACCCCAGGCTGTCGAAAAGCACCAGGGCGTTCCTCCTTTTCCTGAAACGAACCAGTACGTGAACAGAGTCATGAAGTACATCCGTCTCTTCGAACAACAAGGGAGTGCCGAGTAATGAGGACAGCCGAACAGCTCGCTGATGTGCTGCAAACCGAGGCAGACGTCTCGGACGAACTGCTCAACGCGATGGAAAGGAAACAAGAATCGCTCATCTATTTCAAAGCGGATGTCATGGCTGACGCTGTGGATCGTGAACGCTCGCTGCTCAATCGAATGCGGGATCTCGAGCTGGAGCGTGTGACAATTGTGGCGGACATCGTTTCTGCCTTGCCTGCGTTCAAAGACAAGCGTGGGGGCGCGACGGTGAGCGATGTCGTACACTACGTCGGCGGAAACACCGGGACGCGGCTCTCTGAGCTTGCGCAGAGGATCAAGACCGTGGGCCTGCGCGTCCAGCATACGAACCAGCAGAACCGCCTACTGCTCGATAGCTCGGCCCGGTTCATCAAGCACACACTCCGGATACTGACTGACGACAATGCCCGTCAGCTTGTGGACAAGACAATCTAACTCGAGGAGCAAGCGCTGTGGGCGGACTGAATGGAATATTGGATGTCGCAAAACGTGCATTGTCTGCGCAGCGGGCGGGGATTGACGTCACGAGCCATAATATTTCCAATGCAAGCACGGCAGGGTATACACGCCAGAGGCTGCAGCTCGCGGCGACGCCGCCGACGAGGGAGGGGTTCGGCTATGTCGGTACTGGTGTTGCTGCGATAGGAGTCCAGAGAATTCGCCAGAGCTTTGTCGACCAGCAGATTTGGAATACGAACCAGTTCCTGAGCAAGTCCTCGACGCAAGAGAATGTTCTGAGTCAGATCGAAGCGGCGTTTAATGAACCTACCGATGCCGGGGTGGGATCACTGATCAACAGCTTCTTCAATTCGTTTCAGGATCTCTCCCTTCATCCCGAAGACAGCTCGTTCAGGAATGCGGTGGTGCAGAAGGCGGGAGCGATGAATGACGGGTTCCATCGCATTACTTCGAGCCTTGACCAGCTGAAAAACGATCTGGTCCTCGACGCACAGACGAAAGTCGATCAAATCAATGTGCTCGTCAGGGAAATCTACGATACTGGCAAGCGGATTACGGCTTTGGAGGCGGGTGGACTCGATGCGAACGATATGCGAGATTCAAGGGACGGCAAAATTGAAGAACTCGCGAAGCTTGCGAATATCAAGGTGTCAGATGACGGCCAGGGAGGCACGCTCATTACGCTTGGCACGGCGTTCGTTGAAGACAAGGCGGGGTACAGCACGCTGCAGGTGGGTGTGTCGGGTTCGCAGTTGCAGGTTACGGTTTCGGGTACATCGAGCGTAGTCGACATTTCCAGCGGCGATCTGGGGGGAATTCTGGAAACCCGTAATGCCCAGATCCCGGCATACCAGTCCAAATTGGACAGTCTTGCATCGGCGATCATCACGTCGATCAATGCCGTCCATACGACGGGATATGGTCTTGGAACGCCACCTCCGACTGGAAACAACTTCTTCACCGGCGTCGATGCCCGTTCTGTCAATGTAGATCCGGCAATTGTGGCAAACCTGAATCTCGTGGCCGCGTCCGGCGATGGCGCTCCAGGCAACAATACGATAGCGCTCGCATTGTCGGCTGTTTCTTCGCAGAAAGTTCTGAGCGGCGGGTCCACCACGATTCAGCAGTACTACGCGAACCTGGTAAGTGACATCGGATCGACGATCCAGACTGTGAGGAATACTTCCGAGTCGCAGACGCTGGTGTTGAAACAGTTGGAGAACCAGCGCGACTCGATTTCAGGTGTCTCCATTGATGAGGAGATGGTCCAACTGCTCAAATTTCAGAATGGATTCAACGCAGCTGCCAAAGTCATTACAACAGTCAATCAGATGTATCAAACTATGCTTGGGATGGTGTCATAATGAGAGTGACCGAGAAAGCAGTGTCGGATAGTTACCTGTCGAGCGTGAATCAGGCGAGGGGGAGAATAGTAGACCTTCAATCGAAGATCGCCACGGGGAAAAGCATACTGAAACCATCGGATGATCCCCGCGCCACGAACTCAATCCTGCGGCTGAGGGTTGCCTTGGACGCCAACGAGCAGTATTCGAATAACGTGGCTGATGGAAGCGGCATAGCGGAATCGACGGCAAATGCGCTGGATGGTTTTGCTTCGCTGTTTATTGACGTGAAGGATGTTGTGACGAGGGCGTCGAGCCCCTCGTCGATCGGCGAATATTCGACATTCGCAGAGCAGGTCGACCAGCTGTTGAGTGAGGCGGTGAATTACGCCAACACGAAGTTCAACGGAAAGTATCTCTTTGGCGGGACACAGACCACGGATCCTCCGTACACCCTCGCGGCGGATCACTCCTCCGTGACGAAGAACCCGAATGGGATCAATGGGACGATCAGCTACCAGGTGGGCGACGGCCTGAGCCAGCAGGTGAATATCTCCGGTGAGGAAGCTTTTCAGGGGACAGCGCTATTTGACATCCTGATCCAGATAAAGAACAATCTTCAGGGGGGGATTCCTCCAACTGCCGCGCAGGTCGACAGTGTCAACAATGGGTTTGACCATATCATTCTCAAGACGAGTAAAGCGGGCACGTACGTACAGAACATGCAAAACTTGACAAAGCACCTGGATGATCAGAAGACGCAGCTGACGCAGTTTCTCTCCAACGACCAGGATGCTGACCTTGCAGCTTCGGTGACACAATTGAAACAGCAGGAGACGATGCTGGAAGCGGCGCTGAATGCCGGTGCCAGGACCATTCCAAAAACGCTTGTCGATTTCCTGCAATAACGATGAAACGAAGCATGGACATAGGAATGGCCGGCGGTCTTCTCTTCGGATTGCTCTCGATTTTCGGTTCGTTCCTGCTTGAGGGGGGACAGGTGGGGGCGCTGTTTCTGATACCTGCGATGACAATCGTCTTCGGCGGTACGTTCGCCGCTGCGATGATAGGAACGCCGCTCAGAGTGTTCTCGAAAGTCGGGACGCTCATGCGGATCGCTCTGTTTCCTCCAAGATTTGAGGTCAAGTCTGCCATGTCTCAGATTGTCCAGTTTTCCACAATAGCACGGAAGGAAGGACTGCTGGTGCTCGAGAGGGAAAGCGGGAAAATCGAGGACCCGTTCATGGCAAAGATGCTCCGATTTCTGATCGACGGGGCGGACCCTGAAGTCCTTCGGGGCGTGGCTGAAGCGGAGACAGTATATGTCACGCAGAGGCACAACCAGTACATCGCGATCTTCCAGCGCATGGGGGGGTATTCACCGACCATGGGCATCATAGGGACAGTCATGGGTCTCATCGCAACCCTGGCGTCCGCCGGAGCCGATCCCAATACGTTGATCAAACATATCGGCAGCGCGTTTATTGCAACCCTCTGGGGTGTTTTCATGGCAAACATCGTGTGGCTTCCGGTGGCTGACCG
Source organism: Ignavibacteriales bacterium (assembly GCA_026390595.1). Taxonomy (NCBI): domain Bacteria; kingdom Pseudomonadati; phylum Ignavibacteriota; class Ignavibacteria; order Ignavibacteriales; species Ignavibacteriales bacterium. The sequence goes on along the minus strand of JAPLFQ010000030.1, from coordinate 182 downwards.
GCTTAAGAATATCAATAACGATGAGCGGTTCTACATGGAGATGATCACGGAGGGGATCCTGGAAATCCAGGGGGGTGAAGTGCCGACAGTGATCAAGGCAAAGCTGAACAGTATGCTGGCGAAATCAGAGCAGGTGAAAGAATGAGGCGCCGTAAGCAGGTCGAAGAGGGAGAGCACGAGAA